>JAAEPD010000371.1 GCA_024222455.1 Aureispira sp. | reverse complement strand
TTTTTATTTAGCCCTTCGTTAGACAACCTACCTTAATAGCTAAGGCTATTAGGCAGAACATCTACCTTGTCTCATCAAAAAATTACGGCTTTATCTCTATACAAAATTTACTTACATAACCTTTATTATCTACTACTTTTATACTTTTCCGAAGTTTTCAATATCAACACAAATTTACATTATTTTTGTGTCCCGGTTTATTCAACCATCTCAACAAGGTATAAAAGATTTAAACACAAGTCTCTTAAATCTGCCGAAGGCTCAGATGCATCAAGAAATTATCATGCATAAGTTCATAGGCAATAAAAAAATATCGCAAAACTTAGTCCGCATTTTTAAGCATTTAGACCTTCCTCCCAAACGATTATTGATATTGCAGCAGGCTCTTGGGACATGGGAAATGTCTAATGTTGATGATGCATTAAATTTAACTGCGACTCCGCTCGAATCTATGGAGAGAATTGCCTTAAATAATTTCATGGAACAGCTTCATGTTGACTTAGAAAAAGAGTTTGCTGATTTTTCCAAACTAACAGATCTAGAAAAAGATATTTACATTAGAAATCATCAAAATCAAGTCAACAAAGAACTCCCTAATCTCAATACACAAGCAGTAATGCTTCTAAATAATTATTGGGATATTGCCCAAGATGAAATAGTACAGCTAGAAAAGCTCTATATCAAAAGAATTACAACCAATTATACTGTAATAAATAGTGAATCTTCTAACCTAGAAAAACGGATAGCTGACCAACAAAATGAGTTCATGGAAGAAGAAGAAGAAGCATTGCTAAAAAAACTCGAAATATTAGATTCAATCCATGCAGAAAACATTGCTAAAAAAGTTGCTCAAGTTAGAGAAGAAAAAGAAATTGCTGTTGCCAAAGCACTTAAAAACTTAGATGCTCAACAAAAGTTGGCTTTAGAAGATTTGGAACTAGAATTCCAACAAAAAAAAGCTGATTACGAAAAGAGTGTTCATGCATTCCAAACAGAATTAGAGGATCAAACAGAAACTCTTGAGTTTTTGAATGAACAACATGCTCAACTACAAAACAAAACTGATGCTCTTCGAAATTGGCATGATGACTATTATCAAAATGCAACTAACAAAATTTTAGAAAAACATCAGGAATTAAAGAACCTTAGCCTAAAGTCTACATTACGTTATGTAGAGAGCTATATAAAAACTCAAAAAGACCGACAAGATAAATTCCAAGAACTAAGCGAACAGGCCTTAGAACTAAAGCTACAATTACAAAAATTGGATACTGAACTGCAAGAACAACTAAGTTTAGAAGATTGGTTTTATAAACTCCCTATTAATAAGGGAAAAAATCCTATTTTACCTCCTCCTAAATAGTAGGTAAATCAAATAACGATTGAAGTTTTTTTTAATGCATTTTTATACCAAATACTCCAAAGAAAAGATAAAACTCGCTTCCAAGCCTTTTGCAAGCGGAGGAGAAGGTGCATTATACCATGTAGTTAGTCCTGTTCAGTACAAGCACCTCGCTGCAAAAATCTATTACCCCGAAAAACGAAGCCCTGAACGCAAACAAAAGGTCATTTACTTGATCAACAACCCTCCTATTTCGATCAGTGAAAAACAAAATCCTCCTATTGGTTGGCCATTAGATATACTCTACCAAGATAAAGATTTTGTGGGATTACTACTCCCCTTGCTCAAGGGGCAAAAATTGACCATGCTGACCTTATCCAAACTCCCTAGACGGGTTAATAAGGCTTGGCATCGATTTTCCTTAAAAAACCCTGATGCCTTCAAACTTCGGTTGAGACTCTGTTTTAATATAGCCTCTACCCTCTACCAAATTCATAATATGGGGTTGTACACCTTAGTAGACCTCAAACCAGATAATATTTTGGTACAATCTAATGGACTGATATCTATCGTAGATATGGATTCTGTAGAGGTCATAGAAGACAATAAAGTACTTTTCCCTGCTCCTGTGGCAACTCCAGAATATAGTCCTCCCGAAAAATATACTATGGAGCGGAAAGTTGATGTGCCTGTGCTAGATTCTTGGGATCGCTTTAGTATGGCCGTTATTTTCTATCAAATGTTGTTTGGTTTGCATCCTTTTGCTGCTAGCTCTAAGCCTCCTTATGATGGCTTGGTTGGTTTAGATGATAAGATCAAACATGGTTTATTTGTACACAACTCTCACATACAAAAACATTTTAAAATCATTCCTCCTCCTCACCAAAAATTTGCTACGGTTGATCAACTTTTGCAAGACTTATTTATAGAATGTTTCGTCATAGGTCATGCTCAACCAGAGTTGCGTCCTACAGCAGAGGATTGGTGTTCTTTTTTGATCGAAAAACTACAGTTGCCTATAAAACTGGAGGGAGTTAATGCTATACTCAAATTAGCTGATAATTATATAGTTCCCTCTTCTATTATTAATCTTAAAAAAATCTTAGATTTCAAGCATTTAAACTACTTCCCAATACTACTATCATCCCTTACTCGGGTTGAAAAAAACATATACCCTTTCTTGGTAGATAAATTGGAGTCTCCTCACGATTACACTGACACTATTGATCGATCTTTATTGGCAGAAGTTGTTCCAACTTATACCACAATATCTCCCCAAATAGACTACAGCAACAACAGATTGCAGCAGCGTCATTTCCATATTAATAACACAAAAGTATATGGTTTTAAAATATTCTTAACCTTATCAATTATTAGTAGTTTAGTTACACTTAGTTTAGGGTATTGGCTCCCAGCAATAATCTCTATTTTGCCTGGACTTTTCATTCTTTATACCAAAGCGCATACTTATGTTCAACCAGAAGAAGCTAAGAAAATAATTGACAGTGTTTCTCCCTCAAAATTATTTCGGCATAATCAAAACAAGGAGAGCTTAAAAAAACAGCTTACAGCAATAGATCAAAAAATACAAACTTGGCAAAAAAACTATGCTAACTCTTTTCAGAAAGTAGCTGTTACAGACTTGAAAGTGGTGAAAGCATATGAAATTGAAAGAAGCCTCTTTTTAGAAAAGCTAAAAGTGTTGGATAGTCGTGCTAAAGCTCTCCGAACAGAAGAAAAACAAGCTATAGAAAATTGGAAAACTTATGAACTAGCAGTAAAGGAATATTCTTTTTTCACCCCATATAAATCTATTTCTTATAACTACCTTAGTCATAAGTTACAATTAGCATTAACGACTATAAATACAAAAATAGAAGGGTATAAGAATGACCAACAAAACATAAAAAATCAACATAAAGAAGATTCCTATCAACTAATCATAAAAAAGGACTTCAAAATTCAGCAAACAAGAGCAAAGATCTTAAAACAATTTAATCAAGAAAAAGCTCCATTTAAGCCAAAAGCACTCAAGTCAGCACATTCTAAACAACTTTCCACAGTCAAAGCTCGGCATGACAAAGAGCTTCAAGCAGCTCAAAAGGAACTTGAAGATAATCTAAAACAGCTTGAAATAGCCTACAAAAAAGAACTTGAAATATATAAAGGAACTACTACATCCCTTGCTCAAAAACTACAACCTAGCTATATTCGCAAGCAATATAAATTATCCAAAACTCACTTAAATCAAGCCAAACAGTCAAAATTAGATAAGATGGAGTCCGAACACAAACATCTTATGAAAGAACAGGCTGATCAACTAGCCCTTCTTGAGATAACTAATATTAGTGCAGAAAAAAGAGCCGCTCAACTCAGCAAAAAAATCACTAGCAAAGCATATAACTTAGGGCGCCAAATAAAACGAGATAAAGGTTTTAAAAACCTAACTAACCGCCTGATGCACAAGCAAGCACCTACACAAATAATCATAGATACTCTTATCAATTTCAAACTGCCTAAACTTGATCTTATAGATCATAAGACTGTACAAGATTCTACTCAATTATTTGATACCCTTCTGGAAAATAGCACCAACATAGAACAGCTCTTGACTAAGATACACCATAATTGGTTAAACACAACAGTTCTACTCAGCAAGTATCAACAGGATTTGGCTAAAAATAATAACTCCAGAAATCAACGTAAACTATCTTCTGTATTTGAACAAGAACGACAAATCATGGCTAGTGTTCTAAAAACATTAAACAACTATTGGGAACAACTACAAAAGGATGTTGATAAGCTTAAGGAGTTGTACATACAAAATTATACCCTTAGAAAAAGAGAAGAAAGAGCCTCTAAAGTTTTGAGAGAAAATAAAATTGCTAAACTCCAACAAGAACAAATTGACCTCAAACTGGAACTAAGCAAACAAAAAGAAAACACCTCAGTCTTGCTAGAAGCAGAATATAAAAAAGCGTGTATAGAGTTAGAAGAAAAACTTCAACAGGACCTCCTTTATGCTAACGAAATCTTGAATAGATTACAGGCGAATAAAAATACTTTTCTGACACAGACAATACAGCCTTTAGAAGAGTTTTATGAACAGGGAAGTATGAATTTCTTTGCTAAAAAGAAAAAGCTAGAACAAGCACAACAGCAAGAATTGGAGCAATTAGCTCTAGATCAAGAAAAAGAAATAAAAACTGTAAAAGAAAAACTTGTTTTAGTAAAAGAAAAACAAGAAAAAAAGCTAAGAGCGGAGGATCAAAAAATAGAAAAAGAATATGCCGAAAAACTACAGGAATTAGATGCTGTTTTAAAACAACAGTTAGAAGCCTTAAAACCTCAGTTAGAAAAAGATAAAGAGCAGCGTCAAGAAATCCAAGAAGCCCAATCATTTCTAGATAAACAACATAAACTATTAAAAACATCTATAAAAAAAGGGTTAACCAGTTATCAAAAACAGTATCAGGCTATTCAAAATCAGACTAATCAGCTCTATAAAGACATCAAGCAAAAAGGTTTAATTACCAAGCAAACACTACTCAAAGAACTTCAACTAAAGTTTCTACAGCAAGATGAGGATAAAGCTAAGGCTCCCAAAAAAATACAAGAACTATTTGAAGAGTTTAAGTTGATAGATGAACAATTAATTTTAAAAACAAAAGAGCTCAGAGAACTAACTATGTTGAAAGAGTGGTTACGTATAGAAAACTTATTCAAACCACCTAAATAGTAGACATAGACTATTAATAAATATAACATGTTCCCTAAAATAAAAATCTGCTGCATCAGCAGCCTACAAGAAGCTCAACTCGCCATAAAAGCAGGTGCCTCAGCACTAGGATTAGTAGGTCCAATGCCTAGTGGTCCAGGCGTAATAGGCGATCAACTTATATCCCAAATAGCTCAAGCCACTCCCCCTCCTATCGCTACATTTTTGCTTACTAGTGAAACAAGCATAGTAAAAATAATTGCTCACCATCAACGTACCAACACCAACACAATCCAATTGGTAGATTATCTAAAAGAAGGCTCTTATGAAGATCTTAGAGCTGCTCTCCCCTCCGTCAAGCTAGTACAAGTCATTCATGTACAAGATGACTCAGCCATTGTACAAGCTCAACAAATAGCCCCTTATGTAGATGCAATTCTACTAGATAGTGGTATCCCTAATGCCAGTACCAAAATATTGGGTGGCACTGGAAATACACACAATTGGGCGATTAGTGCTCAATTAGTAAAAGAAGTGACCAAACCTGTGTTTTTGGCAGGAGGTATAGGCCCTCACAACATTAGAGAAGCGATAGAAATAGTTCAACCTTTTGGCATTGATTTGTGCAGTAAAGTTCGTACCAATGGGCAACTCGACCCTATAAAGCTAAAACAACTGTTCAAAGCAGCTTATTCATAATAATAGGCCTAACCAATTAATCAAGCGCTTAACCACTTGCTCAACAGCCTATATTTTTCCAAACTTAGGCTTACCTTTTGGCGTATTCTATACTGTATTCAATTAACTACTATAGTTCGTTGAACTTTCGCAAGGGGCTGATAATTTTTATTATCAGTCACTAAGAAGTAATGATTTTTTGAGTTTTAGCAGAAAATTCAAAAAACAACGAACTATTACAATTAATAAAACAGATATAAATACCAAATGCTATGTTATACAAGAGCCTATTCATAATGTCTTTAAGTTTTTTAGGATTAGTTTCTTATAATAATCCCAAGGAAGAATATTCTGATTTTGACAAGCAACAAGACAATACCTTTGTTAAGGTGACTGCGCCAGAAATTCAAACCGATAGTTTAAGCATCCCACTTAATGGATTTAATATAGTTCTTAATGATTTTTCAGGATGGATTGACTCCCAAGAGGATGATTCAAATTCAGATACTATTGAATTATCCATGGATTTGATACAAGATTTCAATGACATTCAATTTCGTATACTCAATATGGACGAGTTTGACTATATAACAGTACAACAATTCCATGAAAACAGTATATCTATATCTGCCGAAGGGCCTCACTGTGACTTAACAGATTGGAAGCACTTTACTTCTAAGCCAATAACTTCTAATTATCTGGGAAACCAACTATTTAAGACCAAAGCTTACGACTACAAAAACTTAAAGAAATTCCCCCAATATACCCAAAAAGAATTGTACAAAGCTATAGAAAACAGATGTGGCAAGGATTGGGCAGAAGCTACTAAAACTATAGATGACAACAAAGGACTCTATTTAGGTGTCAGTATTAGTCGACTTTTTATTCAAATAGAAGGGCGAGAAACTAAAACTCAAAAAATGATCAAAAAACTTATTGTGATCAATGTTCCTATGGGCTGCTAATTTGGCTAGAAATGTTTATTATTGTGTAGAGAAATCCCCCTAGTAGTTTAACCTTGTTGGGAGAACTCATAATAACACTTAACAATACAACATGCAAACAGTACATGAAGGCGTAGGTCTCTTAATCACCAATGCAGAACACTCTCTTTTTTATCTACAAGTCAAGGATGAAACCTACCCTGCTGCTCAATGGCGAGGTGCTTATTCCTTTTGGGGTGGAGCTATCGACCTTGAGGATAGTAGTCCTGCAGCAGCCGTAAAAAGAGAATTGGAAGAAGAGTTACCAGAAACACTAGAGTGGTTATTGCCCATCCCTCGCAAGGAGATAAAAACCTATCAGATTGAGCATGAGCAATCCTTTCCACTCACCTTTTTTGTAGCAATTGTTAGTAATGAGCAGTTAGAACTGTTGGGACAACAAACTCCAGCCGAAGGTTATGGCCGATTAGTTGAAAGAACTCAGCTCTTCGAAAATGATTGGATTTGGGGTTTAGAAATCGTTATTCAAGATTATCTTAATAATTTATAATAAAAACCAACACCGTCTATCTAAATAATTTTCAGTCATTTAAATACATTCTAGCACTACCCTAGTTATTAGTTTTTTTTGAAAAAAAACAACTGGATTAAACCTTTTGTTATAGTCTACGTCTAAATCCACAAACGACATAAAAAGAGACTATGACAAATCAAGAAAAAATTCAACATCTATATTGGCGTGCAGGCTTTGGCCTTTCGCCTAATGATCAAGATAAACACAATTGGTCTGTAACTAAGGCTGTCAATAACCTGTTCAAAGAAGCTCAAAAGCTCCAACCATTGGCTATGCCTAAATTTGATAGTCCGTCAAGAGCGGAGATCAAAAGCATGAGCAAACAGGAACGTAAGGACCTTCGGAAAGAGGTGCAGCAAATGACCAATGATGTCAATGCTGATTGGGTTCGTCAAATGGCTAGCACAACAAGTAGCCCTTTGCAAGAAAAAATGACGTTATTTTGGCATGGACATTTTGCTTGCGAATCCAAAAGTTTTCATCTAGCAGTCAACCAAATCAATACTATCCGCAAACACAGTTTAGGCAGTTTCAAAGATTTAGTATTGGCTATTTCTAAGGATGCTTCTATGATTTTTTATCTCAATAATCAGCAAAACAAGAAATCGCATCCTAATGAAAACTATGCTAGGGAGCTCATGGAGCTATTCACTATAGGACGTGGGAATTATACTGAAAAGGATATAAAAGAAGCTGCAAGAGCCTTTACGGGTTGGTTTGCAAATCGACAGTTAGGCACCTTCAATTTCAGAGACAAAGCACATGACTATGGCAAAAAAACGTTCATGGGCAAAACAGGCAATTTTGATGGTACCGATATCGTAGATATTATATTAGAGCAAAAAGAAACTGCCGAATATATAGCGACTAAAGTCTATCGCTATTTTGTAAATCCAAAGCCAAATACAACGCATATAACAGCTATAGCCAAAGTGTTTAGAGATTCGGATTATGATATTGCTAAAATGATGCGCTATGTATTTGAAAGCGATTGGTTTTACAGTCAAAAAAACAGAGGCAGCAAAATAAAATCGCCTATTGAGTTTTTGGTAGGCATATCCAAAACACTAGGGCTTAGCTTTGGCAACACACAATCTTTACTGTTTCCACAACGTACACTAGGACAGACTATTTTTCGTCCACCTAATGTAGCTGGTTGGCCTGGCGGAAAAGCTTGGATAGATAATGCTACTCTAATGCTTCGACTCAATTTTGCAGGTATTATATTCCAACGCTCCGAACTTTTGATTAATGCTAAAGAAATGCCCGAAATGGCTAAGCGAGGCAAGCTCAAAAAACTGGCTATAGATGCTAACCTTCAACCTTTATTACAAACCGTAAAAAAGATAAAGGAAGCTGATCTAAGTAATACACTTTGTCAACAACTTTTGCAGGTTGATTTTGAGTCTAAAGATTCTTTTATAGAACAATTTGCAAAGACAGCAAACACCCGTCAAAAAAAGATTCAAGCGTTTTTGTTAGGGATTATGAGTCTTCCTGAATATCAAGTTTGTTAATACTTAGAGGTTAAGGGCTTCTAAGCTTAACTGACATTAACAAAGACAGGTTTCTACCCTATAATAGTAGTAGTTGATGATTTGTTTATTTGATGAGTTGAGTACTCTCATAAATACAACCAAATCTCATTCAACATTTAAAAATTAAACATTACAATATAATGAGTATATCACGTCGAAAATTTCTAGGTCAATCAGCTCTAACAGCTGTAGGAGGAATGCTAATACCATCTTTTCTGAAAGGTTTTGATGGTCGAAATACCTTACTCAACAATAGCAGTAATAAACTAGTTATCATCCAGTTTTCGGGTGGAAATGATGGGCTAAATACTATTGTGCCTTACCAAAACGATATTTACTATCAACAACGTCCTAACATAGCCATCAAAAAATCAGATGTTATCAAGGTAACTGATGAACTGGGTTTTCATCCTGCCTTAAAGTCTCTACAAGGACTTTATGACAATGGAGATATGAGCATTATTAATAATGTTGGTTATCCAAATCCAGATCGTTCACACTTCCGTTCTATGGATATTTGGCACACAGCCAGTAACTCCAACGAATACTTATCTACAGGTTGGTTGGGTCGTTATTTGGACAAACACAACAACAATAATCACCAAGCTTTAGAGATGGATGACACCCTGAGTTTGGCACTCAAAGGTATAGAACATAGTGGTTTTGCTATGAGTGACCCTAAACGTTTGCAGCGTACTGTCAAAACGCCTATTGTAAAAGCATTAGTCAAGCACCATCATGACCATGATCATGAAGAAAATGTGGCTTATTTGTACCAAACCTTAGCCAATACAGTCTCTTCTTCAGATTACTTATTCGAGAAAGCTAAAACCTATAGTTCTAGTCAAAGTTATCCTAAAAACAAGTTGGGCAAATCGCTAAAACAAGTTGCTGAACTGATTATTTCTGGTTGCGATACACAGGTTTATTATGTGACCTTAGGAGGGTTTGACACACATGCCAACCAAACTATGACGCAGGAACGCCTGCTCAAAGCTTATGCAGAGAGTGTTAGTGCTTTCATAAAAGATCTAAAACAGCACAACCAATGGAATGACACTATGGTTATGACCTTTTCAGAGTTTGGTCGTCGTGTGAAAGAAAACGGTAGCCGTGGTACAGATCATGGTACAGCAGGTAACCTTTTCTTGATGAGTGGCAAACTCAAAAAAGCTGGTTTCTACAATGATGCACCTGACCTAACTACCTTAGACAAAGGTGATTTGATTTATAACATGGACTTCCGCAGAGTTTATGCAACCCTGCTCGATAAATGGCTAAAAGTAGACGATCAAGCTATATTGAATCGACAGTTTAAGGCTTTAAGTATTGTTTAAAAAATAAGACAGATGCAAAAACTATATAATTGCATCTGTCCTATTTTTATTGCTTTTCTAATCTCCTCCCCATTCAAATGTAGGTGGCGCTGGAGGAGGAGGTGGTGGAGGTGGCCTTAGCCAATGTTTCAATAAGCGTGTTTCGATTGCCGAAATATTGGTACCTTCTATATTTAGTTGTCGCATAGGACAATCCATTATGGATACAGGTAAGGTTTTGATTGGATTATTTTCTATTCTGAGATGGAATAATCTGTCCATTTTGCCTATCGAATCGGGAAGTGCTTTTATGTTATTCCCACCTAAACTAAAGAACTCTACATTTGTTAATTTACTTATTTCGGTAGGCAACCCAGAAAGATTATTTTTTTCAAAATCAAGGTATATCAACTCCGTTAGATTTCCTATTGCAGCAGGAACAACAGAAACATTGTTTTTCTCCACATCCAATTTTGTCAATTCCTTTAAATTAAAGAGTTCCTTAGGTAGCCTACTGATATAATTAGAATCTAATTCTAACTCTCGTAAATCACTCAATTTTCCTATGCTAGTAGGCAATTCTTTTAATTGATTTTCTTCTAAAATTAGTATTTGCAAATCTACTAAACCTCCTATTTCTACTGGTAAGCTCTTTAGCTTATTATTTCGTAGTGAGAGTATGCTCAACTTATTTAGTTTACCTATCTCTACTGGCAAGCTCCTAAGCTGGTTACTATCTGCCCGAATAAAGGTCAAATCAACCATGTTTCCTATTGAACTAGGCAATTGTTTTAATGCATTATCATACAAATATAGTCCTCTTAATTTTTTCAACTTACCAAAGTTTTTTGGCAATTTTTGCAACTTATTATGATA
>JAAEPD010000370.1 GCA_024222455.1 Aureispira sp. | reverse complement strand
TTTTTTCTTTAAACTTTTCATTATAGGTTAATCGATTATATAACAACAACCCTTTTTCAGGAATTAATTGTTTCAATGCTTCTAAAAACGCTATGGTTTCAAAAGCAGAGGGGACTACATCATCAATAAACAAATCTACAGCAATCAGATCAAATTGTTGGGTACATTGTGTTACATATTCAAGGGCATCTGAACAAACAATGTTGAGTGGGGATTTTAAATGATCTAAATTATATTTTTTGGCCAGTTCAATCACCTTTGGATCTATTTCGACAAGTGTATACTCATACTGTTTATCAAAAATAGTTTCTAACATTAAAGGGATACTACCTAAACCAACTCCTAAGACTAAAACGCTCTTTATTGGTAATTTGTCCAATGGGAGCTTCAAAAAACTCTCTCTAAAATTAAAATAAAGATCATCATAAGAATATACCGCATTAGGGGTACACAACGCATAGCGTCCTTTCTTATAAATAATCTCTAGTTTTTCACTATAAACACTGTCTACATGCTCTATCCTAAGTTCGATTAAATGGCTTAGCCAAGTTTTCCAAAAAGGTTGTTTTACAAACACATTAGACATAGTTCAAACTTAATCTTGACATTAATACAACAAAGATCTATCCAACTACAATTTCACTTATTTTACAGTTGGTTACAAATTTATTTTTATTTAATATAATTTTAGAATGGGAACTAGTCCCAATTTCGGTATTCTTGAGTTTGCTCAAAAACGTATTTTAGAATAGCATTATCAACTTCTGTAAGGTCTCTATTTCTACGTTTCATTACTATTTTAGCAGTCTCTAGAGCCTTATCTAGACGATAAACCATAAAGCCCTTAGAACCGCCCCATGTATAGGATGGTATAAATGTTCTAGGAAATCCTCCTCCATAAACATTAGCAGATACACCTACTACAGTAGCTGTATTAAACATTGTATTGATTCCTGCTTTAGAATGGTCTCCCATAATCAACCCACAAAATTGTAAATCAGTCTTAGCAAATGTTTGTTTCCCATAATCCCAAACACGAACTTTCGTATAGTTATTTTTAAGGTTAGAACTATTGGTATCTGCTCCTAGATTGCACCATTCTCCAATAACTGAGTTGCCTAAATAACCATCGTGACCTTTGTTTGCATAGCCTAAAAATACGGTATTAGTCAACTCACCACCAACCTTACAATAAGGACCTAAAGTACTTGGGCCATAAATTTTAGCCCCCATTTTCAGTTGAGCAGCTTCACAAAGAGCCAAACCTCCTCTAACCAATGCACCTTCCATTATCACAGCATTTTTCCCAACATAAATAGGACCATTTGTTGTATTAAGCACAGCACACTCTACACTAGCACCTTCCTCTAAGAAAACTTGATTCACATCTCCTATCACTCTATTGGTAGAACTCAATGGTTGAGAATTTCTACCTGCTGTCAACAGTTCAAAATCAGCAGCCAAAGCTGCTCCATTCTTTTGAAACAAATCCCAAACATGCTGAATTTGCAAAAACTCCGAATCCGTCTCTATAGGTTTTATATGAGTAGGCAACTGCTGTGCAAAAAACTGTTTACTATGCTCTTCAGATACTTTCAAGGCAATTGCAACCTCCCCTTTTACCAAAACCCGATTAGGAGGTAAGTTTTCTATCTCTTTTATCAGCTCTGGATTAGGCAAAACTGTTGCGTTGATCAAACAATTTTGAGCTGCATACTGGATTGGATATTTATCACTTAGATAAGCTTCTGTTTGGCACGAAACAGTAAAGCCTAAGCTTTTTTCCCATTTTTCTTTTATAGTCAGAATACCTATACGCAATTCGGACACAGGACGAGTCCATGTCAAAGGTTTAAAACTTTCATGTCTATCGTCAAAAAGAATTACATTTTTCATACGGCTATTGAACAAATTAATTAATTTGTTTTATGAATATTTTGGTAGTAAGGGATAATGACAAATCTACAAAAATTATTGAATGTTCTATCCTCAAACACTTCAAAGTATTTTTATTACCTTGCGATAATCCAAATTCATGGGCAAATAATATAACACTATATATATATGTATTCTCTTTGGTTGATACCAGATAATCATACTTTTCAAAAGCTAAACAAGCTAATTGTAGACTTAAGCACACAGCACAATACACCTAAGTTTGAACCTCATGTTACCTTATTGAGCGGCATTATAGACAATGCTGATATAGCTATTGAAAAAACTCAAAAATTGGCAGAACAATTTGACTCTATTTCAGCAGCGCTAACCAATATAGAATATCTAGAATTATTTTATAAGTGTCTGTTTTTCAGAACAGATGACAGCCAAGGTATTTTTGAAATGAGAGAGGCTGCTGAAGAGCTATTTGAGCACACTCAAGTTAATCCTTTTGTGCCCCATGTTAGCTTTTTGTATGGAGCATTGCCTATATTCGAAAAGAAAGAAATCATTGCACAACTAGATGATCATTTTTTTGTTGATTTTAATATGACTAAACTCCAATTGGTAAAAACACAACTAACTCCAGACCATTGGAAGGTATTAGAAGAAGTAGAATTAAACTAACTCAAAGCTATGTTTAGCGATCAAGAATGGCAAACTTGCCTCAACATACTACAGCATCTTAGCAATTCTCCAGATAGCTGGCCCCCTTCATCTGCCAAGCAAATGAAGAGTCTTATTGCCAAAATATACAAACAAGGTCGCAAACAACAACGCAAACAAGGTGCTCTGGAAAAACGCAAACAAGATCAGGCATTAGATGAACAGACAACTCTTTTTCAAAAAAATCATATCACCAATCACCCTACACTCAACCCTGTAGAACAACAACACGAAGAGAAAACCCAAGAATACAAATCTTTTAGACGTTGTTACTGCTGCAAAAAAAAATATAATCAAGCACACCATTTCTATCATCAACTTTGCGAAGTTTGTGCACCTTTCAATTACAAAAACCGTAGCCAACAAACCAACCTAAAAGGTAGAATAGCTTTAGTAACTGGAGGGCGTATCAAAATAGGTTATGCCTTAGTACTCAAAATGCTCAGAGATGGAGCAGAGGTACATGTTACCACCCGTTTCCCAAATGATGCAACCAAGCGTTATGCTCAAGAAGATGATTTTGAACAATGGAAGGATCGTCTACATATTTATGGCTTGGATTTACGTATGATTGGACAGGTAGAAAAATTCATACAGCATTTACACCAAACACTCCCTCACTTAGATATTATAGCTAATAATGCTGCCCAAACAGTACAACGTCCAATAGGCTTCTACCAACATCTTTTGGATTATGAACAGCAAAAACTCCCTACTCAACAGCAAAAATTACTTGGCAATGCCCCTGTAAGCTACACTTTACCAGAATTGGATAGTGAACAAAATCAACTCCAGCTGCTCAATAAGCATTTTCCTATAGGACAGTTAGATGCAGATGGTCAGCAGGTTGATCTTCGCCCTCAAAATAGTTGGACACAACGTCTAGAAGAAGTGAGTACAGCAGAAATGATCGAAACACATTTGGTTAATACCTTTTCTCCTTTCATACTGAATAGTCAACTAAAACCATTATTACTAAAAAGTCCTTATCAACGACGTTTTATAGTCAATGTTTCTGCTATGGAAGGTCAATTCAACAGACCTAGCAAAACAATTTATCATCCACATACTAACATGGCTAAAGCAGGCTTAAATATGCTTACACGCACTGCTGCTGATGATTATGCCAATGCTGGAATTTATATGACTAGTGTAGATACGGGTTGGATAACAGAAGAAAATCCGCATCCTCTAAAAACAAATATTCGCAAACACAAACACTTCATACCACCTTTGGATGCTATAGATGGCGCAGCTCGTTTGTACGCTCCAATTGTAGAAGGCTTAGAAAATGAAGAAACCCCTTATTTTGGAGTTTTTCTGAAAGATTATAAACCTTATGATTGGTAATAAGACAAATACATCTAAAAATAAAACATAATGCAAACACAATTTAACATCTTAAACATTACTAGAAACAACCTTTTGGAGGCAATTGAAGGGTTGAGTACAGAGCAATTAAATCAAATTCCAGCAGGATTTAACAACAGCATTATCTGGAATACTGCACATATTCTAGTCACACAGCAACTGCTCTGCTATACCCTATCAGGCACAGTCTGCAAAATAGACGCTGCTATCATAGATAAATATAGAAAAGGTACTAATGTTGAAAATCCAGCAAGCCTAGAAGAAATAGCTTATATCAAAAAAATGTTGGTAGAAACAGTTGATATGCTTAAGCAAGATTATGCCGATAAAGAATTTGGCCCTTACAAGGTTTATACTACCAGTTATAATATCACCCTAAATACAGTAGAAGAAGCTATTACATTCAATAATGTACATGAAGGACTTCATTTAGGTTATATCATGGCCCAAAAACGAACACTCTAATCCTCCCTCCCTATGACCACTCAACAATGGCTAGAAAAAGGAGCCTATTTTGAATATAAAGGACAGCAAATCTTTTATCAAGAGGCTACGAATCCTGATGCACCAACCATTTTATTGTTACATGGTTTTCCTACTGCATCTTGGGATTGGCATAAAATCTGGCCTAGTTTGGGGCAACAATTCCATCTTATAGCACCTGATTTTATAGGCTATGGCTTTTCTGATAAGCCAGAAAAACATCCCTATTCTATAATTGATCAAGCAGCCTTGTGCAAAGAGCTTTTACTCCAAAAAAACATAACAAAAGCTCATATTTTAGCACATGACTATGGAGATACTGTAGCTCAAGAGTTATTAGCACAATTTCTAGAAGGAAGCCTAAACTTTGAGATAGAATCTTTATGCTTACTTAATGGTGGCTTATTTGCAGAATCTCATCGCCCTAGGCTCATTCAAAAACTTTTACTAAGTCCTATTGGTCGGTTTTTAAGCCCTTTTGTTGGAAAATCGTCGCTCCACAAAAACTTCAAGCGAATTTTTGGCCCCAATACTCAACCCACTCTAGAAGAAATAGATGAATTTTGGAAGTTGGTGGATTACAATAATGGCAAAAAAATCTTTCATCTACTCATTCGTTATATCCCAGAGCGTAGGCAATATCGAGAACGTTGGGTGAGCGCCTTACAAAACAATTCTATCCCTATACGTCTAATCAATGGCCCTAAAGATCCTATTTCAGGGCAACATATGGTTGATCGCTATAGAGAACTAATATCTAATCCAGATGTGGTAGTATTAGAAAATATTGGTCACTACCCTAATACAGAGGCACCTCAAGCTCTATTGAAGCATTACTTGGAGTTTGTAACCAAATCATAAACTTGTGTTATGTTTATACATAAAATCCACCTAGCCTTATGCATAAACTTATCCCCTTTCTATTCATTATAGGATTAATCTCAAGTTGTAATACAGACACTGTCCAAACTCCTAAGAAACAAAACACTATCCAGAAGGGTAAACCTAACTTTGTATATAAAACACTCCCTAGACTTTCAAGATATTATGGGAAAGGCATACACTTTGAGGATTCAAGCCCCTATACACTCTATTCTCACAATAAACAATACTACCTAAAGTCCTTTCCTTATAAACACATACACACTAGCTATGGAGTAGACCAATGTTTAGGGATTACTTTTGTTTATGCTCAAGCTAATGATAGCCTATTATACACCATTCCTCGGTATTTTAGAATAAATAATACCAATCTGAGCAATAATGGCTTACATATTAGCTATGTCAATCAACACATTTATACTAAACCACTTGAATGCAATCAAGTTCCTATTATTTTTTATAATAAAGACAGTCTTATTAAATCCTACGAATATGAAGATCTCATAACGTTCCCTGATAGTGTCTATCAAGAAAGTGACTGGTTATATCTATCTCGAGAAGATTCAATTTCTAATTGGGTAAGTGGAAATACTGTTTATTGGGTCGAAGACACTCTCTATACCATAACACACAACTCCAAAGTGCTCAAATTTGAGGTATCTTCTGGCAACTTATTTGAACAATTAAATCTTTCTGACTATTTAACAAACCTAACACATATAGAATACCCTGATAGTATTGCAAAAATAGCCCACTATCAAGAACTAGATCCTTTGCCATTGCAGCTTAATGGTCAGGCCTTTCAAAAATCACTAGCCACACACTTAAAACTCAGTATCCCATCTCGTAAAGAGAGTATGGAAAAAGGGCACGATCCTAGGTATTTATACCACTTCATTCATCTCTCCATGTTTATACATAAAGATGGTAGTACAAGCCATCCTATAGTAAATGCTCGTAGCGGATTCCTTAAAAACACCTCTATAGAGTTAGAAAAAAAAGCTGATATATATATATTAAATACAAAGTTCAAATCTCCCAAACTCCCCTACAATCTTGACAAATGGCGTATTGAAATGCAATTCAGTGCGAAAAAAACAAACAAGGAGATTGCTGCAAAAGAAAAGCAAGCCTCTGATTTAATTATGTGTGAGACAGATACCATTTCAGGAGTTTATATTCCAAAAGATTTAAAAGATTGCATGGTTCAGTTAGATCAAATGCTTGATGACAGTTCCAAGATTAAAATAAAAGAAGGTATGCCTACCCATTTTGGATTAGGACGCTGGCTTAGAAATAATTGGGGACTTTGGGGAGGAGGGCGCCTAGCCTGCTATTTTAATGAAAAAGGGATGGACCATGCTGATGATATTTCGGGAGTAATACTTGGAGCATATTCAATGCATTTACACCAAAAACCATTTCATATTGATAGTTTGATAAAAAACCTTTACCAATACTAACCATTTCCAAAACAACTTCTATGTCTCTCAGAAGTAAATATTTAGAGCGTGTTTGGACTTTTCTATTTGGACTACAAAGAAGATCTTTTCACCATAGTTGCCTATTCCTTTGGTTCACTGAACCAAGCAGCCCAGTTCACTACGTTCATGTTAATTTTGCGTCCAATAGCCCTGCTATTAAACTTAAAATTGCCTTATTTGAAGCTAAAATCTTACTTTTTCGCCTGCAAAATAAAAATCCAAACATGCTCTTAGGCTATGAAGTTTAATATTAACATATTTTCACATCCCCTATTAAAAGCTCTTTTAATAGAAAAAAAGGCAATAATCATCCAAAACATTTGACATTTTAGCAACAGAATAGTACATTGACAATATTAAGTTTAATCCCATAAACTTAATCCCCTCCCCTCCAATTAAAACTCAAATAATCAGAACCTTTATTCAAAAACTTGTTTATTATGAGATACATTCTACTATTCTTAGGCCTTTATATGTTCAGTAGTTGTGGTTCCTCAAAAAAGGTAACAAAAACAACTGGCCCTACTCCTCTTGATGCAGAGTACTATCAAAATATAGATGGGAATATTAACCGATTACATCAATTATTTCAAGGCACTTTTGTTGCTTATGATGAGAACGAAGGTCAGTGGACAGTATCGGATGGAGATAGTGTTATTTTATATACTCAAAAATTGGGTGAAATAGCTAAAGATGGTCATTGGATCTATAATTATGATTTCATGACCTCCCTCCCTAATGAACCTATTTACACCTCTATCAAAAAAATAGAGCAAATAGATCGAGACTCTTTTGCCATTATATATTATAAATCGGACAAAAATTATACAATGGAAGAGATGTTAGCGGAAGAGTCTTTTACAGGAAAAAAATTCAACCTTGATCAGCTTATCAAAAGGGATAAAAAGGTTGTTTTTGTTAAATATTCAGCCTCTATGTTTGTAGGTCATTCTAATACTTATGAAGATAAACAATGTGATTGTTTACGCCAAAACATTTATGAAATCACTCCTAAACACTATAAGGTTTCTGCTAAGTTTTTTGATAAAGAAACAAAAAAACCTATCGAAAAAGAGAGTAGGCCTAACTATCTCCTAAGAAGAGATATTGACAGGAAATCCTTAAAGGTAATGACCACTGGTGGAAAAGTTTCCAAGAAGAAAAATGGCTAAGTTGCTATAACTTATGCCCACAAGCACCACAAAAATTTGCATCAATTGCTGCTTCTGCTCCGCAATTGGTGCAAAAACGTTTTTGGACAACAGTAGACTTGACACTAGAGAGTGCTATATCCAAAAATTCAGCTACTACCTCTTGCTGATTTGTAGGATTAGTTGTCAATAAATGATAACTATCCTTTTCTTCTAATAACATCCATATAGCAGAAGCCTGAAAAAATGATAAGCTATAGTCTATATTTTTAGCATTAGACAAGTGCCAACCTCCATTCCACCAAGCTATTGATCGAATCATCCACAACAAATCTTGCCCTACATAATATACATCTTGTCCTTCTATTTCGCCCATACTGCCCAACCAACCTTGATCACAGAGCAATAATATAGCAGCTTCTAATTCCTCTTCGTTTGGCTGGATCTCTTTTGGACGATGCAATGCAGCCCAATGTGCCCACCAAACTTGATTAGCAGCTCCTTTTCTAGAAAAAGCATAGCTATCCTTAATATTTTTAGGTGTAAACAAAAGCATATTCTGAGCAGTCCAATTCACATCAGGACTGGGGTAATCTTGCAAAAACAGATCACACAAAGCTCCTACTACCAACCACATAGAAGAAGACATACTTTGAACCATAGTTTTTCGAAGCTTAGGCACCAAATAATCCTTAAAATCTTCTAGCAGCCACACCTCAAAAGCAGCTCTATTCTCAAAAAAGTAAATAGACATAGTCCCCCTATCACTCTCTGTATAAGCCGTAAAAAACTTCCCTTTTATCCCTACCCAAAACTGATTTTTTGACTGTCTTTCATGAATCTGCTGAAGCTTCAACAACTGATCAGGATTCAAAAAAGCTTCCCATTGCTCCTTTTTTAGCTGCTGAGGTTCTACTGCACTAAATGCCCATATATCTTCTAAACTTCGTTGGCTTGCCCCTCCTAAATCAAGTTCTATAAACTGTGGCAATGCTTGGTTGCCCAGATCATATTGCTCCAAAACTAAAGGCAACTCGCAAGGTACCAACTCTATTTTTTTTACTATACTCATTATATTTGCTTTAATCATTACTTATATTCCAACCTTATTCAACAATTTACCAAAGACTGATTTAGGTTTTACATTACTAAAATTCTTAAATTGTTTCTGTATTGCTGTTGAAACATCTCCTACGTCCTTAAAACCTAACTTATTCAACTTATTGTTAATATTTTTAATGGCTTCAGGTGTTGCATCTACATCTACAGGTGCCTTATTGACAACATCCATCGCTTTTTCTAGGTTTTTGGGCAATTCACCTACCTCATAACCCATTTTTTCATAGCCTTTGCGCACCTTTTTCAGCGAATCTACACCTTTTTTGCCCTGTGCATAAGCTTCCGGAACATTCCCCCCTCGCAAGGAAGCATCTACTTTTTCCTTATACATATTCCCCAATCCTTCTGGGTCAAGCAATTTAGCCTTACCAGCTTTCACTTTCATAATATTGGGTTCCACACGTATTCTTTTGCCTGTTTTTAGGTCTACTCCTTGATCAGAATAATCTAAACTTGCCTCTATATGTGCCTTATCTGTAGGCATTTGTTGCAATTTCTCAGCCCATTCTGCATCAGAATAACCTGCAGGTTTATTGGTATGTTTTCCAAAATATTCAAAAGACTTATTCTGCCATTTTTCTTTAGGATATTCTAACCAAATATCTCTACCATCCGCAGTTTTTCCACCTCGTACCAACACTCGATAATCTCGATCTGTATTAAGATTAAACTCCCCTTTCGTTCCAGGTGTTCTAAAATCATCTATCTTAATCTCCCCTTCCGAAAACTTACTATTTTCAGAAATATGTTTTATCAAATCTGCATCATGTGCCTTCTGCATACCATGTCTAGTGCGCTCAAAAGCCTTTTTCAAGCTATCTGGTGCTTTATTCTTGAGAGTACGCACCTTAGCAGGGTCTTTCATCAATTCTATGACCTTATCTTTTGGTACATATTCTCTTCCTGCGCTGTCTTTTTTGACCGATGAACTCACATCATCCAAAAGTTTTTTGACTCGTGGAGACTGTGCATCAACTTTATAACCATGTTTGTGTGCATCTTTGGTTATTTTACCCACCAAGAACGTAACAATAATCTCATCACGTGCTTCCCTCAAGGCTGCATAGGTAGCTTCTTTTAGAGATTTGGTTCTATACAGATTCACTAAAAAGTGATACGTAACAAAAATCATCCAAGCATAAGCCTTGTTTACTTTTAGCATTTTTGATATTCTGTCAGGGTCAATCACACGCCCTTCAGCAGCTCTAAACAAACCAAAGAAATTACGTTCTAACTCATCCCACAGAAAATCTTCAACTGTTTTATCCTCTTCATAAATAAAGAACTTAATTGCCTCTACCATTTCGCCCTTCACTATACTTGCTACAGGAGCATAAGGCCCAATAAGAGCTACCATCCAAGCATTGAAACAAAGTACTCCTGCCCATTCTGCCCATTCTAGGGTATATTCTATTCCCTCTGCCCAATCTCCATAACGCTCATAGCCTTCTGCACCTTTTGCCAAGATCAAATCTTGTGCAATTGACCATAAGGTCTTGTGCATCGCAACCATACCTTCTACACCCAAAGTTTTTTTGCGTCGCTCCAGCAAAGCTGATAACTCCTTGATAGCATGAGCTGTAGGAATATGCATAATAATGATTCTTCGACAACGGTTGTAAGCCTCATCCCATCCAGGTACATCACTACCAACTCCATGAGACCTAAAATGGAAAGGTACTTCTAACTGATAAGCTTCTGGAAACCTTGGATTAGGTGCAGGTGCTTTAATCGTGTATTTTGCTTTAAACAGCTCATTCTCTCCAGGAATTTCCTTTTCAGATTTTAATTTATAACGTCCAAAAGGCACATTCCCCACTAAGGTATCAAAAGTGATTTGGGGTTTTAATACAGATAATACATTTTCAGCCTTACGAGAAGATGGATCTAACTCAAATGTGAGTTGCTCTAAACCTACTCTATCCACTACAATATCTTCTTGTGCAGCATCCCATAAATAGCTGGCAAACTCCAAGCCCTTATCAATACTACCATCAGCAACTACTTCTATAGCACCTTTGGAGTTCATACCTCTTTCTAAGAAAAGTCCCTCCTGGTGTACACAAATTGTGATATGACGCTCTATAGGATCTTCATGCCCTTTTTGAGCACTAACAATCAAAGTTTCTGAAACAGATTTATCTCCCTTTTTAGGCAACTTGCTTGGCCCTTCTAGAGTAATATCTATCTGATTTGGGGCTACCTGCTTAGTACTGATAGTACTCAATTTCTTAGTACGTCCACCATGCGGATTTTTATAGACTGCCTTAAACTTCCATTTTTGGTCATTTTCTCCTTCTACCCAAGCACTCAAAGATGTGCTATAATTGGTTTGTGTAGCAGGGATTGTGATATAATCTCGATCAACTTCTAGACTATAGTCCTCTAAATGTATGGTATATACTTCTGTTAGTTTATGAGGCGGCTCTTCCAATTGAGCATAGACTGCTACACTTTTGGGTGGAGTTATCTCACCTTCGTGTGGTCTAGGATTCGAGGCTTGTACATGTACTGTTTGTCCTTTTTTGTTCCATTGAGTTGCAGATACATCTAGCCAATCATCTACTGATCCATAAGTTACTTTTTGGGACAATGCTAAATCAACTTTTCCAGTCTGATCTAGCACCTGTGCATGTATAGATAAGGTGTCCTCAGAGTTAGGCAATAAACTGTGTTTATCCTTTGGTGTTGCTGTCAAACTAATTGTATATCCAGCTTTTACCTTTACGTGAATGGTTGCTTGCGTTGATTTTTGGCCAGCTTTGGCAGTTACTTCTATAGGAACATTCTCTTGCAAGGGTGTCCCCACTAATTTTATAGCAACTTGCAACTCACCTTTTCCCCTTTTGGGTTTAATTTCGACAGCAGGATCAGCACAAGATAGACGTATAGTTGCATTGGGTGCCTCTCGTTTGCCTTTAGCACTTATTTTCCATGCTTTTACACGGACAGCTTCAGCTTTATCTGGTGTTAGCAATATATGCTCTCTACTAATCTCTAGAATGTATTTAACTCGCTCTTTTTTCTTTTTAGGGGCACCTTTTTCATCTGTTTTAGGAGCTTTAGCATCTCCTTTTTCCTTTTTGCGCATTCTAGCTATAATCCCTGCCACTAAGAGCCCACCTAACGTTCCAAAAATAACTCCCCATGGCAAATCATCTTCATCATCACTATAATCATCATTATAACCAGGAGTTGGAGTTGGTTGCTCATAAGGGTCAGGACTAGGAGGATCAGGAGTTGGGCTTCCGCCATCTATCCATCCATTGTTGTAATAACGAAGATCTACAGGAATTAAGTAGGTCGCCGTTTCCATTTTTTTACTTTGTTTGTCTCTACGAGTATGTATCAATACACCTTCAAAAGAGAACTTCCCACTCGAATAATCATAGGTTAGGGAAAAAACTCGTGTAGTGTACCAATTGGGCTTTTCTTCCTTAAATCTAACCGTCAAAAAGACCTTATTGGCCATTAAGGGGTCATCATACCAAGGGCCATGCATCTTTGCAGGACTTCCCATAGCTGCTATTCGGCCTCTATATTTATCCTTAAAAGCTTGTTCTGCATCTCGAATATCTTTACTAGACGGGAGCTTAGACCAATGTGTTCCTTGTGTACCTATACGCACATTACCTTCACTCAAAGCAGGTTGAGCCAAAACTGGGAATATCCCAAAAACTAATAATATTAGTGTGTAATAAAACTTCATAAGGCTTTCTTTTTTTAGCTGTTTAAAGCTAAATCAGATACCTTATTCTTAAAATGATCACCATCAGTATTTATGATGATATATAACTATATCATTCATTAAAACTATAACACAATTAAATCATTCAAAGAACCCATAAAGAAAAGAGACAATCCACGTCTGAATTATCTCTTTCTATTCAACCTATATACTTAAAAAATATTGCCGTTTAAAAAAGGGCAACCCAATAATTAGGGGTCATAGGTTGCCCTGAACTTAGGTTACTAAAACATAAGGGTTAATGTGATAATGGAGCTTATTTTACTACATTCAGATTCTTACAATCCATATATCTCATATCGTCTGATTGATGTACTTTGGTGTGGCTAGAATACTTTCCATTGCCTTGATAATCTTGCATAAAATCAATTAGGTATAACATGCAATCTCCATCAGGATCTTTAGCTGATACTTGTCCTCGTATAGCTCTGTACAAGATTTTGCCTGTGACATGCTGTGTCACTGTACGCCATTCTGCATCATAGATAGTTGCACGCACACCTGTCTGTTTCCATCCTGTTTCATTGAAAGCTTTGACCATATCTTTTTCTAACTGTGCATCATTGCGTTTAGATTTTTGCAAAAATACATTAGCTGCATTTTTGGCTCTATAAGCTTTGTGTAATGCCGCAATTGGTTCTGCACCTCCAGAAGCATCTATCGTGAATTTTCCTGTGGCAACATCGGTTCCCCCTATTGTCAAGCGTACACCAATTTCATGTTTGCGAGGAGAAATTGTGCTCAATTTTTTAGCAAATTTCTCTGGAGACATATGTTTCATGCTATTCGTTTCTGGCAAAATCTCTATGTATAAAAACATATCACCATTCTGCCCACTCACTATTCTAAAAAGATGATTCTCTAAAAATGTCCCATCTTTTTCCAACTCAATGGCAGCTTTATCACTACTATATGTAAAATCTTTCATTACACCTTTGAAATAAGCCATAGCATAGATGTGCTCTCCTGCTTTAAAAATGGGTTTGGGTGTAATAGATGCTGTAGAATTGATAGCTTGACTGGCAAATAGAATCTCTCCTGCATGCTCTTTGTGAAAAGTAGTTGGATAGTTTGGGCCAAATTTATCTACAGCTGCTTGTGCTTGTTTCTTTAAGTTTTGAGTTTCGTTGTGGTTTGGTAATACCGTCAGACAAGCATCAGCTATTTTCAAGGCTGTTTCTGACCATTCTAGTGCTTCTGGCGTACTGTACTGTTTGCGCTCATAAGCATAGTCTATTGTTTCTTGGATTCCACCAGCTACATCAGCATTTTGTTGTTTCAAAAAATCTGCCTCAAATGACCGTAGATAACTAAACGAGTTGGCCCAATCTGGATATTTTTGAGTTGCCTTAGCTAATTGTTTTTTGGTGTTTTGCCAATCTAACTGATTCAAACGATCCACAAACATTTTAGCATTACTAGAAGTAGAAAAATAATTATTATGATAACTGTTGATAATTAGATAACCAACTAAGCTTGATTTTTCGCCTAATTCTTTTTGTAAGTTTTCCTTTTCTTTTGCATTGTCAACCATATTCCCATAGCCTTTATTTGCCTTTTTTAGCAACTCTTGTTGGCGATATTCAAATACAGATGCAGGATAAGAAGAGTCTGTTTTCTTAAGGGTATTGATATGATCTGTAGTACCTTTAGCAATATTTTCGGCACGACCAAAGTCTCCATCTTTTAGGATTCCATCTATTTTGCCACCCGGTTTTAGAATTCCATCTAAATACTGAATAGTGCTGTATGCAGGACTTTTAGAGTAGTCTGGCAACTTATATTCGTTAGGATTTACATTTGTAGCTACGGGTTTAGTGGTAGTATTATTGTTATCAGAAACGGAAGTATTGGCAGTAGTAGCTGTAGCTCCACCATTCACTTGAGCTTCTAACATTTTGCATTTGGCTATAAAACCGTCTAGAGGATAATCAGCGTCTGCTTCTTTTACATTATTAATATTCAAATCTAGGTTTGATAAGATTCGTTTAGCTCTATCGGTATCACCTGAAGCAATCATTTTTTCTATATAGCCATCCTTTTTGAGTAACCTATCTAAATAGGCTATGTAAGAATATGCTCTGCTTCTAGAATAGTCAGGTAAGTTTCCAGTTTTGATGTAGTCGTGATCTTGTGCAAATGACATAATAAGTAAGTTTAGGTTGAAAAATAAAATACATGCAATTTTTTTCATCTGAGTAGTATTTTTTAACAGTTGGTTGATTACAGTTACAAATCTATAGGATAAGCATTGATCATTCTCACAAAAAAAGTCGTATTTTAATACTTCAAACAAAGACAAAACCGAGCTAAATAGCTACATATCAAATAATTAACACCTAAGAAATTAATAGAATCACGATAAAAAATGGCAGTAAAAGAAGATAAATTATTTCGGTTGATTAAGTCTATGCAAAAATCTGAAAAGATATTTTTCAAGAAGTTTGCAGCTATTTATAGAAAGGAAGGGGCAAGCAATTATATCCAGCTTTTTGATGCCATTGATAAGCAAAATGTTTATGATGAAAGGAAGCTGCTCCGAAAGTTCAAATCCACTAATATTAGTAAGTATTACTCTGCTTCGAAAAACTACTTGTACGAAAATATACTGAAGAGTTTGAAGACTTTCAGGCAAGGAAAATCTACACATAGTAAGGTTCAACAGCTAAAAGAAGATGCTCAAATATTGGTAGAAAAAGGTTTGTATGAAGAGGCTTATAAGGTAGTGCAAAAAGCTAAAAAAATAGCCTATGAAATAGAATACTACCCTGCTCTGTTGGAGTTGATAGAATTAGAAAATAGTTTTGTAGGTTTTGTGGTCAAACTCACCCAAGAACTCAATGATCAAATAAAAAAAGAACAGGCTAAAGTTATTGATATAATAGGGAATCAACACTTTTTTGCTTGGACTTATTATGATATTAGTTATCTCTCCAAAAACTACCAGTTTGCTCGTAGTGCTGAAGATTTAGAACGCCTAGCCAAACTGATTAGGCAACCTTCATTCAAAGCCTTAGAATTGGCGAAATCGCACAATGCTCGTTTACACTATTGTTATGCCAATGCTATTTATCACCAACTGACTGGCGACCACAACCAAGAATGGCAGTTCAAACGGACAATGGTTAGTCTATGGGAAGGTAAAACAGCCTTACAAAAGGAAAATCAACGCTACTATAGTATTTGCCTAATCTCCTATGCCTACTCTTCTTATTCTAATAAAAAAGCAGAGGAACTGCACAAAACGTTAGAACTGCTTCAAGCTATAAAACCACAAACTTCTTCGCTGGAGGAAACACTCTTTTTCTCTAAAAATACTATTGCCTCCTATTATGCTAAACTCACACTAGATTTTAAACATTTTGAGGATGCTGTTCAGGAATTTCAGAAAAAAATAGAGTCCTATACTGAAGATAAATTCACAACAGCCAAACGTTCTACTTATCTTAATTTCTTGGATACCTCTATCATAAAAGGAGATTATGCTCTTGCTCAAGAATGGTGCTGGCAAATAGAGCAACTGCCCAAAACAGAAGTCCAACAAGATGCTCAATACCTAAGTCAACTTTTGGCTTTAGTTGTTTATTTTAAACAGCAAAATTTAGAGCTAATCGAGTCACTCTGTCGTTCTATAGAATACAAAATCCATAAGGATGATAAGCCTTATGAATATGAACATCTATTTCTAAAACTGTTCAGAAAACTACAAAATACTCCTGAGTTTGAGTATTCAGAAGTTTATACTGCTTATCTAAATAAGTTTAGAGAATTGCAAAGTAACCCTTTTGAGCAACAGGCTTTTGAAAACTTTGACATTTTGACTTGGTTGGAGGCAGAGCTTCAAAAAGCTACGATGGCAGCAATTTATACAAAAGAAAAAGCCCACCTTTAGGAGTATAAGTTTGAATAGTTTTTGCACAAGTTGCGTTATGGCAGCAAAATATTAAAGGTTATGTAAGTAATTTTTGTATAGAAAGGGAATTAGGAGTTTTAAAAAAAATCAAGGCAAAGGTTCTGTCTCATAGTCTTAGCTATGGGATCAGGTTCTTTAACGATGATTTTTTTTAAAAGAGCAAT
>JAAEPD010000369.1 GCA_024222455.1 Aureispira sp. | reverse complement strand
ATTGATTATTGATACTTGGTCTCCTAGAACAGGAAATCGGCAGAAAAAAACTTTCCTACCGATTTACCGTTTGAGGAAGGCTATTAGCCTTCTTATCCTTTTTGACATTATCCCCAAACTTAAGGGATGACTCATGTTTCTGTTTTGCTGCTATGTCCTATCTTAAAAAGGGAGATTTTTTAAGTCTACATTTCCTCCAGAGAGTATTATACCAATTTTCTTGTTTTTAAAGCGTTTTTTTTGTTTAAGTAGAGCAGCTAAAGGCACAGCAGAAGATGGTTCTACAATTATTTTCATACGTTCCCATATTAAATGCATAGCCCCAATAATTTCTTGCTCAGTTACTGTTATAATCTCTTCCACGTACTTAGATATGATTCCAAAGGTTTTATCCTTTAAGTTAGTACGCAAACCATCAGCTATAGTATTGACCGTTTGATTGGGGACTATTGTGCCAGCTTGCAACGATAAATAGGCATCGTTAGCGCCCAATGGTTCTGTTCCTATTATTTGAGCATTAGGAAGCATGTTTTTAGTGCTAATAGCTGTACCACTCATTAATCCACCTCCTCCGATGGGAGCCATTAATACATCCAAAATACGGACTTCTTCTATCAACTCTTTAGCAGCAGTTGCTTGACCTGCTATTATATTGTAATGATTGTAAGATGGGATATAGATAGCCCCAGTGTCAGCAACTACCTGTTCAACCATTTTTTCTCGATCATCTGGATGGTTGCCTGATCTAATTATATTAGCACCATAATCTTTTACTGCATTAAGCTTGATACTAGGTGTATTTTGGGGCATGACAATATGTGCTTTTATCCCCAACTTTTTAGATGCTAAGGCAATACCTTGAGCATGATTGCCCGAAGAATCGGTAGCCACTCCTTTTTTTCTTTCTTCTTCTGTAAGTGCTAATAATGCACATGTAGCACCTCTAATCTTGAAAGCACCTACCTTTTGGAAGTTTTCACATTTGAAATAAACTTGACAACCTGTGAGCTTATTAATATTTTGATTAGTTAGCACTGGTGTGCGATGTACATAAGGGACTATAGCTTGATGAGCAGCTTGAATATCAGCCCAATTCGGTTCTGTGTTTAATTTTTCCATATTTTGTTGTAATTTTTATCCTAAATTAGAGAAATTGCTAATGAAGTTGTTAAAAAAGGGCTAAAATCTTGTAGCAGAACTCATGGAAGAGGAAGAGAAATTAAAATACAAAAAAACTGAATATCCTCAGAAACATCAGGAGCAGCAAAAAAAGAAGGTTGCTAAGTATAGCTTAGAGGATATTAATGAAGAGGTGAAAACAGAGTTGAATGAACAGCTAGAAGAGCTAGAAATGGTGCGTAAACGCTATCAGACCTCTTATCAATTTAGAATGAAATCTAGTATCTTTTTTGTTGTATTGCTTATAGTTACTATCATTACAATAATAATACAAGGAAGTGCATTTGGGGCATTTTTGGGATGGGGATTAGGCTTGGCGATTGTCTCATTATTTCTAGTTGTTGTATGGAGTTTAACTATTCCTGCAATACAGAAAAAGTACCAACATCACTTCAAGTATACCGTCTTGGAAAGAGTGATAGACCTCTTTTTTGCTGATTTGAGATATACTCCCAAACGCATGATTCCAGAAGCAGAATTTAAGGAAAGTAAAATAGAGGAAACCTTTCAATCAAAATATAAGAACTATAAAGGGGAAGATTATTTTGAGGGAACTTATAAGGGGTATCCTATACAATTCTCAGAAGTAGCAACAACCTATACTAAAAAAACAGTAGTTAAAAAGTCTACTAAAACTCAAATAACCTATAGCAAAGAGTCTTTATTTAGTGGGGTGTTATTTGTGGTAGATATTTCTAAGACGCCACTCCCTAGAGACTTTTGGGGAATTGCCCCAACTCAAAATGGAGAACGATTAGAGGATTGGCATAAGTATAAAGCAGATTCACAAAAAAGGACCTTAGGCCAAGAAACTACTACTAAAGAACAGTTTGATTATCAGGTTCAAAAGAATTCAACTAATATTCCGTCTCAATTAATAGAGAAAATAGCAGAGTTAAGTCAAAAGCTAGAAGAACCTATTTGGGTTAGCTCTAATCAAGGTAAATTATATATAGGGGTGTCCACTATATTGCGGCATATGAAATTAATTAATGAAGAGTTAGCAGAAGCTGATATTTTGGAAGGTATAATGGATGTTAATCAACTCAAAGATGATATCCATTATCTATTCTCACCACCTAAACTCAATGTATCAGTGCTTGACAACAAAAATGTTATATTAAAACCATTAGAAGAAATACAATCTTGTTTGGATATTGTCGATAATGTATTAACAATTTTTGAGGATACTAGAAATAAATAACTCATGAAGGAAGAAGAAAAATTAGAATACAAAGAATCAGAGTACCCTCAAGAATATCAAGAGCAGGGAGAAAAAAAGGTTGCTAAGTATAGTCTGCAGAATATTAACGAAGAGGTAAAAGCAGAGCTAGAGGAGCAGCTAGAAGAGCTAGAAATGGTGCGTAAACGCTATCATACCTCTTGTCAATTTAGAATGAAGTCTAGTATCTTTTTTGTTGCCTTGTTTGTGCTTACGATTTTAACAATGATATTGTTTAGTGGTAATACATTTCCTATGTGGGGATTTGTGGTGGCTATCACTTCTTTTATTTTTCTGGTTTTTACGAGCTTAACAATGCCAAAAGTTCAGAAAAAATACCAGCATCATTTCAAATACACCGTATTGGAACGAGTAGTGGACCTCTTTTTTGCAGATTTGAGATACACGCCCAAACGCATGATTCAAGAAGCAGAATTTAAGGAAAGTAAAATAGGAGAGACCTTTCAGGCAAAATATAAGAATTATAAAGGAGAAGATTATTTTGAAGGGACCTATAAAGGCTATTCAATTCGATTCTCAGAGGCTGCAACAATGTATACCAAAAAAACTGTAGTTAAAAAAACTGGTGAAACTAACGTAACTTATACTAAAGAACCTTTGTTTAGTGGGTTATTGTTTGTGGTAGATGTTCCTAATACCTCATTCGCTAGTGATTTTTGGGCTATTGTGCCCACTCAAAAGGGGAATAAATTAGAAGATTTATATGTAGATCATGAGCATTTGCAGCAAATGCTTTTAGGGAAAGGAGGAGCCAATATACCTCAAAAATCCTTTGACTATCAATTTCAAAAGGATTCAAAAGATGTTTCTCCTCAGCTTGTGAATAAAATAGCAGAATTGAGTCAAGAATTAGAAGAGCCTATTTGGGTAAGCTATAACAAAGGTAAATTATATATAGGGGTTTCGACTATGCAGCAACGGGTTAAAACTATTTATGAGCACCTCAATAAAAAAGGATTTTGGAAAATGGCAATGGAAATTAATCAATTCAAAGATGACATCCATTATCTATTTTCTCCACCAGAACTCAAAGTATCAGTGTTGGATAATAAAAATGTTATTCTAAAACCATTACAAGAAATACAGTCTTGTTTGGATATAGTGGATAATGTATTAACCGTTTTTGGGGACAATGAAAATGAATAATGAAAGAAAAAGAAAAATTAGAGCATAAAGAGTCAGAATACCCTCAAGCGTATAATGAGTCGAGAGAAAAGGTTGCTAAGTACAGTTTGTTGAATATTAATGAGGAGGTCAATGCAGAGTTATACGAGCAATTAGAGGAATTAGAAGTAGTACGAAAATGTTCCCTTGAGTTTTATAGATCTAAGTGGCAATTGATAAAATTCTTTATGGCTTTTTTAGCTATTTCTATTATAGGAAATGTGTTGTATGGCAGTATTTCTATCTGGGGATTGGGTGCAATAGCTATTTCTTTGTTGTTCATAATTTTGTTGAGTGTAAATTTTGCTAGAGTGCGAGGGAAATATCAGCATCACTTCAAATATACAGTCTTGGAGCGAGTAATAGATCTTTTTTTTGCAGATTTGAGGTATGTCCCTAATCGTATGGTTTCAGAAGCAGAATTCAAACAAAGTAAAATAGGGGAGAGCTTTCAATCTCAATATAAGAGTTATAGTGGGGATATTTTTTTCCTTTGGTTTTATTGCCTCTATAGTAGGAATAGGAATGGCTCCTGCAGGCGAATATGCTATGATTGCTTGGGGATGCGCTGTTGGTTCTCTTTTATTAACTTCAGTTGGAGGAAGTGCTGCAGTCAAAGCAGAAAAGAACTATCAACAACATTTCAAATATACAGTAATGGCAAAAATAGTAGATCTATTGTTTTCTGATCTAAGATATAAGCCAGAACAAGTAATGCAAGAGCAGGTTTTTAGGAAAAGTAAAATAGATAAGACTTTTGTAGAACCATTTTTAGATTATAAAGGAGAAGATTATTTTGAAGGGACTTATAGAGGTTATCCCGTTAGCTTTTCAGAAATTGCCACCTATTATAATGGAGGACATACAGTGGAAGAGGGGAAGGCTGAAACTAGTGAGTTACTGAAAGGAGTCTTATTCAATGGGTTATTTTTTGAGCTAGAAATGCCTCAATCTTACCAAGAAAGTTTTTGGGGAGTAGCCCCTCAAAAAATATTGCCTTTTCATGAATTGGAGTTTCAATACAATACAAGTTGGAATACCCTCAAAGGAGAATTGCTACAAACTAAAGTAATGGACGGTTCTATTCCTATCCATCAAGATGTACTCAATGCAGTTACTGAAATAGCCAATGACCTAGAAGAACCTATTTGGGTAAGCTATAATAATGGCTATTTGTACATAGCTATAGCCACTATACATCGATATGCACAAGCAGGTTTGACTAATAAGGTAGAAGTACATGGCAAAAGCTCAGAAAACATTCTCCATCTATTCGCACCACTTAAACTAAAAATCAAAGTAGTAGATAATGCGGAAATACTATTAAGGCCAATGCGAGAGATTCAGTCTTGCTTAGATATTGTCGATAAAATTCTATTGTTGTACAATCGTGTCAAACCACTAGATGAGAAGTGATAAAGTTTTAAATTATAATTGTCGTCTAAGCTTTATAGTCTCTGCAAATGATTTGTTATTTAGTTTGCTTTCTATCCAGCTAATAATATCAAAACTAATCAAAGCCATTCGTTCATATGGTTGCTTTTCTAATTCCAAAAATATGTGATGATATTTTTTTAGAACCTCCTTTTTTGATTTTTCAGAGTTTGTAGCCAACAGCTCACTGATAAATTTTAAGACAGTTTTTTCTAGATCATGGTCTTTTTTTAGTTTAGAAATAAACTTGTGAGTCGCTTTTAGTTTGTATTCTAGATGTTTCAAGTTATCCAATTCATAATGAATAATGAGATTGAGTAACCAAGCATAAGCCGTTAAGTCCTCTCTTACCTCAAATCCCTCTTTCTGGATAATAGTATTAATCCAATCCAAGGCATCATCAAAACGAGTAGTACCAAAATATGCATAAGCAATATGGTATTGCATGCTAGCCATAACAGACAAAAATCCAATATGAGTACTATCTTTTAAGATTTGTTTTAGCAAAGGAACTTGCTTGATTGCTCGCTCAAATTGTACCGTATTTACATCATTGGCTAACTCTAAATAACTAGATAGTAGGGTGATGATTTGGGTGACAATATCATTGCTTTTATAAGTCTTGGGTATATTTTTAAATTTCTCTAAGTTTTTTGCAAAATCTTGGTTGTTTTTTAAGTAGATACAAGAGCCTAGTAGGTTATAGTAGGCTGGAATAAGATTGTGAGAAGGGTTGCTTGAGTAAATATTAGGATTGTTCTCAATTATTTCAATAAACTTTTTGCTGTTTTCAAAAGCCCCTTCAAAATCATAAGTAATCTCAGATATCTTAGTTTGTAGATTATAAAAAAAACCTTTGGCTGTCTCACTTTTTGGGATAAGTTCAGACTGTAGTAAAGGATGTTCTATAAATTGTTTGAAATTTGTTTGAGCCTCTGGTGTGCGAGGAGCTCCTTCCTTCGATAGTGCATTAAATTGAAATGCTACTTGCCTATAATTCATCAAATTTTCGTTGCGTTCAATACCTTCTAAGGCGAATTGATAGATATTGTTAAGTTTCTCTTTTTGTTGCACAGAGTGAGCTATAAGATTTTCTAAACGAATTTCCCATAAGGCGATTTCTGAGTATTTATGAAAGAGTTCGCCAGCCAATACTAATTTTTTAGCCCTTTTTAGTGTTTTTCGGCATAAACCAATTAATCTTTTTTTATACAAAAGCTCTATGTTTGTTAAAAGCTCATTGAGCGTAATGTCTCTGGAAGCATCTGAATGATAAGCTCTTAGGCTTTTTAGTATGTTTTTGATTAGGTAGTTTTTGGCTACAGAGAACTGTTTGGTGAGTTTATAAGCCTCAAATTGCTTTTTTAGACTGTTTTCATCATATTTAGTTTGTTCGTCTATTGCATCAAATAACTGCACGTAAATTTGATTAGTACTATAGTTTGCGTAGTATTTCTTGAAATACCCTTTTTCGGATGGAGATAGGGATTTTATTAGTTTGAATAGATGAAGTTTTTGGCTCATAGTTTAATGCTGTTTAGACTACTAAGTTTTATGGCTTTTAGGTAGTTTTTCCAGTTTTAATATTTAGGAGCTTAAATCTATATAATTCAGTGGGTAATTGCAAATTTAATTCACATTCAAAACTTAAGTTTCTTTGTATTTGGGGCTTTTTTGACTGAAGATTAAACCTTGTTTTTAGAATATAGTAAAGTAAACACTTAGAGTATGTCTAAAATTATAAATAAAAAAATGTAAGGATTAAAAAAAGAGGAATCAGAATCATAAACTTGAGGTGACTAAACCAAAAAAGCTTATGAAAACGCACTATGAAGTACTATCTGATTCCCAATGGGAATTT
>JAAEPD010000368.1 GCA_024222455.1 Aureispira sp. | reverse complement strand
TACGCCGTCAAGTTTTGGTTGCATGTAGACTTTTTTAGTCCAGTCGACTGGTTTTGAGTCAACTTTGTATGCGAGCATTGGTTTTATCATTTATATTTATTTAATTGGTTTTCGATTATTAGTATTTGTTTTTTTAATTCTGCACATTTAGCGTAATCTTCATTGCTAAGTGCAAAGTCTAGCTGAGTCATAGCTGTAGCTAATTCTGCTAACAGTTGTTGCTCTGTATTTTGCTCGTGAAGATCAGCAACGAGAGCTTTATCCCACTCTTGCTGCTTGTCTTCTAGAGCTTGTATAACTATGTCTGCTACACGTATTGCCATTTGTTCGATTTGTCTGTCTGTCATATGTATATTATCCAGCTTTGTTCGTATTATGTTTGTAATTCCAGTCTGTATATTCCATATCAGGTTTAGACCATTTCTTAATTATTTTATCAGGTGTTGATACAAATACACATTCGCTAGTGTATTGATTCCAACAACTTACCCACACGTCAGACTTACCTACCCATATAATATAAGTATAGTTGTGATCGATATTGTCTACGTTAGGGTATAAGTATTGAGAGTTATAATGCATATCTTTAACTAAATGTGCTGCAATTCTTGAGCCATCGCCAAAGTTTGTAAAACCTTTAGTATCTTGCATATACTTAATCCAGTTAGCTGTTTGAACACCTTGATATTCAGGATAACCGTCATGATGTAAGTACATATTTACATAGCTTTTGTCTGCTACTTCGCTTGGATCTACAGCAAAACCTTTTACATATTTTTCTGATTCT
>JAAEPD010000367.1 GCA_024222455.1 Aureispira sp. | reverse complement strand
GAAGTAATCAAAGCATATATAGAGAATCACAACGATTCTAAGCAAAGTGATAACTCGAATAATATTTCTTTAGAATAGTCAGGGGACTTATAGTCCTAATTTTTAACCTACCAGACTTCAGCTGGTAGTATTTCAGTCTAACCACTGCATGAAATCGAAGCGTTGTCCATGACGCATAACATCATTACCCTTGACATAATCTTCTACAGGGCCTAAGTTATCTCGCCATTTCTCTGTTTTAGTTTCTTTGTAGTAGCGTTTTTGTCCCCATCCTAAAGTGTATATTGCAATTGTTTGGTCTCCAATTTGGTACAAACGCACATTGTACTTGTTCCAAACATCATAAAAATCGAGTCTAGAGTCTATTTCGACTTTTTCAATATCTGAAAATTCCATTTTAGTCATGTTCTCAAATTTGTGTAATACAATACTTGGAAAAATGACTTCTTGGCGTTGGTTGATATATTCTTCTTGGTTGACCGCACAATAGACATTGACTGTAGTGGTGTCAATTGTTTTCTTGAAAAAGTCACAGGTGTTATCATATTTACAAAGCCCTTCTTCTAGTAGTTCAGCTCTTTCAAACATAGGGAGTTCTTCTGCTTTACGCATCGCCTTATGGAAATAAGGGCGTAGTTTTTCGTGATATTGTTCATCGCTAATATCCACAAATCCTAATTCTTCGATAAGTAGAGTAGTATCTTTGGCTATTGATTTGAGTCGAAGATTACCTTTCCAACGTGTTTCTATGGTTTTATCCATTCCAGACATTCTGCTGCCAGGCATTCTGTTGCCTATCATTTGGTCAGGGGTGTTGACATAGCGTTCCAATTCTACTTCCAACATAACCAAGTTGCCCATGCTAGTACCCATTGGAAATAAGCTATATTGATAGGCATAACTACAGGCTGAGGCTGTAGTTTGAATAAGAAGTAGGCTAAATAATATCGAAAGTGTCAAAAATATTCGCATAGATCAATTTATTAGAAAAACTTCATGGACTAATGTTCTTAATAAGCTATTTTTATAAAAGGCAGCTTTCCAAACAATATATAATACAGTAAGTGTTTAGCAAATCTGTTGCCAGTCTTGAAATGTACAGGTATGACAAATTTGTTTGCATAAAAATAACATAGAGAACTGATATTATTGTGTCTAAAATACTTTATTTGAGTTTGGTTTGAAACTTAGTTGGATTTTGATTCAACTAAATATTTGGGGAAAGTCTATAAAAGTCAAATATTATAAAGTTTTTAGCCAAAAAAGACACATATTTACAATATAAAAGATTGTTTACTTACCTAAAATTTCTAAACTATTTATGCAATGGGAACAGAAAAAATTTTAGTAATCGGAGCGGGAGGGCAAATTGGAACAGTATTGAGTAATGCCTTACGAGATGTTTATGGCATCGACAATGTAATTGTTTCAGATATTCGCCAGCCTAGAGAGACAGTAATTGGAGTTTTTGAAAAGTTGAATGCATTAGATGGTGATCGGTTGCTTGCTATTATAAAGAAGTATAGGATTACTCAGATTTACCATTTAGCAGCTGTTTTGTCTGCTAGTGGTGAGCAAAACCCTCGTCGAACTTGGGATATTAATATGAATAGCCTGTACAATGTGCTAGAAATTGCTCGCCAAGAAAACCTACATAAAGTATATTATCCTAGTTCTATAGCTGTATTTGGAGGTAATACTCCTAAAGAGAATACTCCCCAGTTTACAGTTTTGCAGCCACAAACGATGTATGGTATTACTAAATCAGCAGGAGAGCAAGTTTGTCAGTATTATTGGCAGAAATATGGGGTAGATGTTCGTTCGTTGCGTTATCCAGGTTTGATTAGTTATCAGTCTTTGCCAGGAGGAGGAACTACGGATTATGCTGTTGATATATTCCATAAGGCTGTAAACAATGAGCCTTTTGAGTGTTTTCTAAAAGAGGATATGCGCTTGCCTATGATGTATATGCCAGATGCTATTCGGGCAACTTTAGAGCTGATGGAAGCTCCTATAGATTCCTTGTCTATTCGATATAGTTATAATATGTCAGGAATGAATTTTACACCTGCAGAACTAGCATCTGAAATTCGTAAGCATATACCTAAATTGGAAGTCAGCTACAAGCCTGATTTTAGACAGGGTATTGCAGAGACATGGATAAGCAGTATAGATGATGCTGTTGCTCGCAAAGATTGGGGGTGGAAAGAGAAATATAATTTGGAAGCAATGGTCAAAGATATGATAGAGAACCTAATGAAGATTAAAAATACAGGGCGTTCTTCTTATAACGAGTCTTCTTGTTTGTAGATTTTTAGATGATGTGTTAGAATGTAAATTAAATAATAAAAATTAGAATATAATAAGATATGTTTGACAAGGTAAGACCTAATTTAAAAAAGGAGTTAGACGATATAAAAGAAGCAGGCTTGTATAAGAATGAGCGTGTAATAGTGACTCCTCAAGCTGCTGATATTCGTACAGAACAGGGAGGAGAGGTTATTAATTTCTGTGCAAATAATTATTTGGGATTGTCTTCTCATCCTGCTGTATTGGAAGCTGCTAAAGCAACTTTAGATACACATGGATTTGGTCTTTCTTCTGTTAGGTTTATTTGTGGTACACAAGATATTCACAAGACCTTGGAGCAAAAGATTGCTGAATTTTTAGGTATGGAAGATAGTATCTTATATGCTGCCGCTTTTGACGCAAATGGAGGTGTTTTTGAACCTATTTTGACTAAAGAAGATGCAATTATTTCGGATGAGTTGAATCATGCTTCTATTATAGATGGTATTCGTTTGTGTAAGGCTGCTCGTTATCGCTTCAAACACAATAATATGGAGGACTTAGAGGCTCAATTGAAAGAGGCTCAAGGTGCTCGCAGACGATTGATCGTAACAGATGGAGCCTTTTCTATGGATGGTACTATTGCTCAACTGGATAAGATTTGTGATTTAGCTGATAAGTATGATGCTATGGTAATGGTTGATGAGTGTCATGCAACAGGTTTTATGGGCAAGACAGGTAGAGGAACTCACGAACATTGTGATGTAATGGGACGTGTGGATATTATAACAGGAACTTTAGGAAAAGCCTTAGGAGGTGCTTCTGGAGGTTTTACGGCTGCACGAAAGGAGATTGTGGATATGTTGCGTCAGCGTTCTCGTCCTTATTTGTTTTCTAATACTGTAGCTCCTGCTATTGTTGGAGCATCTATCAAAGTGTTAGATTTGCTGAGCGCTTCAACAGACCTTAGAGATAAACTGGAGACTAACACTGCTTTTTTTAGAGAAGAAATGACCAAAGCTGGTTTTGATATCTTGGAAGGTGTTCATCCTATTGTACCTATTATGTTGTATGATGCTGTCCTGTCACAAAAGTTTGCAAATGCTTTATTAGAGGAAGGTATTTATGTTATTGGGTTTTATTATCCTGTTGTGCCTAAAGGTAAAGCACGTATTCGTGTGCAAATATCTGCAGGACATGATAGAAACCATTTAGAGAAAGCTGTAGAGGCTTTTACTAAAGTCGGAAAGGAGCTAGGTGTTATAAAGTAAGTATTATAAAATATAAAATGTGTAATGGGGTTTCGTAGTTACGAGGCTCCATTTTTTTGTTTTTTTAGGAATGATTCTTTTTTTAGGAATGATTTATTTTTATTTAAATGTATAATCTGTTGATTTTTAATTGTTTTTGGTTTTGGCCTTTTTTTTGCGCATGTGATTGTGTATTAATGATGCAATAAATCTTAAATAAAATATATACCATGAAAACTTTAAGCCTTTTTATTACTTGTATTGTTATTTTTATCGGATTAAGCTCTTTTTCTAATAGATCAGTAGTTTCTTTGGAGACTAAAAGCACTTTTGAAGGTGTACAGATTGAATGGACTGTAGTTGCATCGAATTATGATTATTACGAAATTCAGCGTAGTGTAGATGGAAAAGAGTATCAAACAATAGATTTATTGGATAGTGAAAAGGCTGTTGAAAATTATTTTGATAGAGCACCTAATAATGGTAAAAACTATTATAGAGTTAAATTTGTAAAAATTAATAAGTTATTTGACTACTCTGAGACTATAAAAGTGAAATACAATGATTTGAGAGGGTTGGTTGTAGCTCCAAAAATTCTTGATGGAGAATTGATCGTAGAGAGTATTACTGATCATAAACCTAATCTTATTAGAGTTTTGGATGTAGATGGTGCTGTAGTTAAGACATTTACAAGAAAAGATATTAAGGCTCAATATGAGATTTTAGATTGTAAGGAGCTAGAAGCTGGAAGTTATTCAGTAAACGTATTTTGTGAAGGTGTTTACAAGAAATTTAATGTTGAGAAGTTATATTAAAATTAAAAAATAGTAGCTGAGAAGAGTTTTTTTGGTAAAAAATAGGAGGATAGCAATAGAGCTATCCTCCTATTTTATGTCTAAGAAGAACTAAAGGAAATTTGAAAAATAACTTTTAAAAGCTTTAGTTTGTTGTATATTAGTTAGTTGTGTGTGATGTTTGTATAGTGGGAACTTAAGAAAAAACTTAAACTAGAGTTGTAAATTATAGAAAAAAACGTTAATTTATACGCAGCTTATTGTGTCGATTAGTTGATTGATAATCAAAAAACTATATATATATGAGCTCTGCATTATTTTATTGGAAATATTTGGATTGAATTTTGAGCTTTTGATAAAAAAAGAATTTCTCATTTAGAGAAAAATTAATAATACCTTATTTCTGAGGTATATTTTAGGCATATATAACATAATTTATTAATTTTGGAGTTAATGATTTTAGACAAATACACCCCATTGTCAGACCAAAATGTTATAAAATGAGACTCAATTTACTAATTTTAGTATTAAATTGTTGTCTTGCGCAATACGTGTGGGCTACACCTCAACATCTAAATACTACTTTAGATAGTATAGTTGGAGAGGTTGATTATGTTGATTATCTTCCTAGATATCGTAGTTTGAATAATGATTTTATTATTTCAAAGATCGAATTTTCTGAGGAGAAAACAATTTTACATTTTAGATATGTAGCTGTCAAAGATAAAGACGCTATCCGTTTTTATGGCGCAAGTAAAGACTTAACTTGGAAATTAGCAACATCTGTTCGTGCTACACCTACAAGCATTAGTAAACCATCTACTATTGTAAATGTGCGTATCAATGATGAACCTCAAAAAGCCTTATTAGGGGCTAATGATGAGGAGTTTTATGAACCTATGAGAGGTGATGTAATTACTTGTGAAATTCATTTTGATAATATGCCGAACCAAGTTCGTTCTGTTCATTTATTAGGTGGAGATATTGATAAACAAGGAAATGAGCGTTTTGTTTGTAATGATATTATGATCAAAAGCAAGGAGAGTAGGATGTTGGGGAATAGTGAGCAAATGAAAGCTAATATTAAGAGATTCTATGGTAATCTAGGTAAGGTACGTTATCCTGATATCGTAGATGCTACAACATTAGAACAAGATAAAAAGAATAAAGAAAATAAGCAAAGAAGGGCAGAACAGAGTACTGTAAGTCCTATACAAGGAGCATTAGAGCCTATTGATTATATGCCTAAAACTCTTAACTCTATTAGTGATATTGAGTGTAGCGAGCGATTGATCTTGAAGAATGTTTATTTTGATGATGGTAAATCAGAGTATAGTGGTCGTGTTAAAGCGATTAGAACTATGGCTATGGTTGCTGAATATTTGAAAAACGTACCTGGTTCTAAAATTGTATTACACGGACATACTGATATATTTGGTAATGCATTCCGTAATTTAGAGCTATCTAGACAACGAGTGTTGACAGTTAAACGAACTTTGGAGGCTAAAGGAATTGTAAGAGGTCGAATTATCACAATGCATCATGGTGGTTCTCAACCCTTACCAAGATACAAAGATGGTGGTGCTCTTAATAGAAGGGTGGAAATGGAAATTGTATGTCCTAGCAATGGGAAGCAAGTAAAAACTTCTTCAACTGTACATAAATAATATACAGAATAAAGACAATAAAAAAATGGTGATCAATTCATATTGATCACCATTTTTTATTAGAACTAGTTGGCTATAGTCCCTTTTATTGAGGAACCACCACAAATTCAGTTCTACGATTATTAGCTCTACCTTTTGGAGTCTCATTCGAATCTATAGGTTTTTCTTCTCCAAAACCTTTAGCTGTTAGCCTATCTGCAGCAATGCCCTGTTCTTCCAAATAGGTTTTTACGGCAATAGCCCTATTATTAGATAAGGTTAGGTTATCCTTATCATCACCAACATTGTCAGTATGGCCATTGATTTGAATTTTTAGTTTAGGCTGTTGTTCTAGAAGTTCCTTTAGTTTGTTGAGTTCTGTTTTTGATATATCTTTCAATTTGGCAGAACCTGTTGCAAAAAATACATTTTTTAAGATAATAGGTTTTGTATTTATGGTTGGTTTGTCCTCTATACGTTGAAGCTCTATTAGCAACAAAAGAGGCTCGTCTTTATTACTACTTTCTTTCAGTGCAAAATTTTCGGAATGGAATAGGTAGGATTTCTTATTCACATTTAGAGAGTAATCTTTGCCAATAGGCAGGCAAACTACAAACTCCCCATCTCTATCTGTTAGCGATTGAACAAAAGGTTTACCAGTCTCTAAATCGACAATCTCAAGACTAGCGATTAAGGATTTTTTAGTTTTAGCATCAATGACACGAGCTTTTGCATAAGTAGCAGCATCAGGGCGTAAATCTTGAGGTAAGGTGAACTGATAAATGTCTAAAGAACCCATTCCACCATCTCTATCAGAGGCAATATAAGCTAATTTGCCATCTAGTTGAACAGCAAGAGCTTCTTCTGCTTTTGGAGAATTGATAGGATATCCTAAGTTTTTAGGAGTGCTCCAAGTGCCATCAACCTGTTTTTTAGATATAAAAAGGTCAAAATTTCCCATACCAGCATGACCATTAGAACTAAAATAAAGAGTTTGTCCATCAGGGTGAATATATGGTGCTCCTTCATTAAAAGGAGTATTGAGCTCTTTTATGTTGATAGGAGAGCCCCAAGTACCATCTTTTTGGAGATGACTTACATATATATCCTTGTGTCCTTGACCTCTAGCGCCTCCTCTTGTAAAGTATATTGCATCTCCATTAGGAGCAACTGAAGGTTGAGATTCCCAACCTTTAGAGTTTATAGGTTGACCAAGATTTTGAGGTTTAGTCCATTTGTTATTAATTTTGATAGAAAAATATAAATCACAACTACCAAAATCTTCTGGACGATTACATACTGTAAATACTAAAAGTTTACCATCTGCCGAAATACTTTGAGCCGCTTCATTTTCATTGGTGTTAATTCCTGGAATTGGAATACTTTTTTGCCATTTTCCATCTTTCTGAACACTCATATGCAAATCTTCTTGAGCTGATCGGCCTTGCCCTTTTTGTACTGTATAAACAAATACATTTTCATCAGCAGTAATAGATGGAAAATAATCACGACGCTCTGAATTAATATTCTCGCCCATATTTACAGGCTCAAACTCAACAGGATTAGCTAGGGCTGTAGGCCTAAACTTAGCATCACCCAGCATTTTTTTTGCTTTTTTGTCTAGTTCCTCTGATTTCTTAGGGTAAGAAAGGAATTTAGTGAATTGATCATTAGCCTCAGCATATTTTTCTTGGATCATAGCTATTTTGCCAATACTATAATAGATCCTAGCATCATAGTCAGGAGCTATTTCAATAGCTTTTTCAAAGTATTCAACTGTTTTATCAAGTTTATTTTCTGCTCTATATGTTTCCCCCAAAACTAAATAAGCATTGATAAAAGTAGGATACTTTTTTATAATCTTTAGAAGCTCTTTTCGGCCTTTGGCTAGATCTGCCCCTTGTGTATAACTGTAGGCTTTCTTATAGCTATCTCTAAGCTTTTGAGGTGCTGTTTTTGTTGTAATATAATCTTGAGCAGAGAGTGCAGAAGAAAAGATCAACAAAAAAATACTGCAATAGATAAAACTGTATTTATACATAATAAAAAAAGATATAAGATTATTTAGATAAGGGGGCTGTTATACAATAGTATATCAAATAATAACCCAATTTTAAAAATAATGGAGAACTATGTTCTTTCTTAAAGTTAATAAACTCTTTTTTTTTTTATAAAAATTGCCATTAGAGAAGTAACAATTCCCTAAAAAGTAACATAGACTATTGAACTTGAGGTATAATATTACTATATTGAGTAATAATGCTTATTCAAAAAACCTATAAAGTTAGTATATCATGGCAGCAAAAAAAACTAAAAAAGTTATAAAATTTGGGAAGTTTCGTTGGGTTGCAGCTTCTGCTATTTTTGCAATAATTGCAGGAATGTGTTTTATTGCCCCTCCTGCAGACAACCAAGAAGTATTTGATAATAACTTTATGGCTTATGAGGATGAAATTACTCAAGAGTTAGATATGATGTTGGCTACTCGTGGAGCAGGCGACGAAAATGATGAGGCTCGAAAAGAACTTCAAAAAATGCGTGATGCAATGGAGCATTACAACAATAAAGAATATTTAGATGCAATTCCTATGTTTAAGGATTATCTGAAAGAGAATCCTGATGCGCATGATGTACAAAATATCAAGTTTTATTTGGCTGTATCTTTCCTAGGCAACAAACAAACTGAAGATAGTAAGCCTCTTTTGGAAGAGCTGGTACAATCTACAAACCAAGAGTTGAAAGAAGATGCTCAATGGTATTTGTCTTTAACTTATGCTCGTATGGAGCAACCAGATGCTGCTAGAGATATACTAAAAGAATTGACTACTAGCGAAAAATATGGTGCTAAAGCTGATAAGATCTTGAACCCAGCTAAGCAAAATGTTGTATTCAAATAGTAAAATCTAAGACTAGTTTCTCCTGAACTAGTACCTAACACAATACACTGAAAGTTGTCCTTTAGAGGGCAGCTTTTTTTTTGTATTTAGTGTAATAAAAGTGAAACCTTTTTGCGTATAAAAAGTATAAGTGTTCATATAATGTTTATAATTCATGAATGCGTCAAACTTACATAAAAAGGTAGAAGAACTCTTATATAGTGATGATCCTATCAATGTGCAACTAGTTTTATTGCTCATAGAATATCTTCCAGAATTAGCAGTAGAATATTATGTCAAAGACTTATTGGTTTTTGCTTGTGTACATGACAATACCCATATCTGTAAGCAAATCAACGATTTTTTAGATAAGCATAACCTTAGAATTTCTTCTTATGAGATTATGGCACTCCAAGAAGGCTTAGATGCCCTTCAGTATTTAGGTTCTGTTCTTTCAGAGGCAGCTCAGCAAGAGCAAGATAATGTGTTTCATGATCTTTTTTATGAATTGAATGAAGGGGATTACGACTTTAAAATAGAGACAAATTTATCTTTAGAGTATGATGAAATTGATGTATATATTTTGCGTGATAACCTAAAACGAATATGGGTAGTTTGGCCTATTATCAATGATGTTTTAGATAAACTAGGATATTTAGGAAGCTTTGAATATGAAATGAAACGAATTGAATCCTTATTGGATAAAATGGGAATGCACCAAGATGCTCATGTATTGAGTTGTGCAGGATTGTTGAATTAATATAAATCTGCATATAATGACAGTACCTATTGGAGAAACACAAAAAGCAGGTTTAAGTAGACAACAACACGAAAATTTACTCATGCTGCTGTTGAGCCCAGCTAGAACCAATCGTTTATTAGCTTTTCAATTGATGGAAGGTAATATTCTTTTTGCTGAAGCAATGGCCAAGGAGTTGCTTATCATGAGCAAGTTTAGTACTGTTGCAGAATGGAGACGAAAAGCTCAGAATTTAATCCTTCAAAACAATTTATTGTTGGCTTCTTTTGAGGCAATGGCGTTAGAGGAAGGTTTGCAAATACTAGATTTTATAGAAGAATATAAAGATTCAACGCATTATGGAGGTGGATTCAATTTTGACAACACGGAGCGGTTTGAACAAATAGGAGATATAGATCATTTTTTATTGGATGAGTACCTTCAAAAATACTCTGCTATACATCCTTTGCTAGATGATCTGCTTATCGTGTTTAGAGAAGAGGATGCTTTATATCATTATTACTTAGATGTAGTGGGAGCTTTACTGTATTTTGACCGCTTTGAACAAGCAGCTTATATGGAACGTTGCTACGAACGATTGACCAATCAAAGTTTAATCGTTGAATTATCCTAAAAAAGAGGCTCTACTTCCTGTTCCAAAGGAATGTAGAGCCTTTCTACTTCTTACCGTATTAACTATCTGTTTACGCAAAAAAAACTAAGACTATACAAAAGATGAAGCTTATGATTAATGGCACTATTAATGAAGCTTTAATCCATTATTCCTATCTTTGTGGACGATGATTGTTTATAGATTAATTTTACATAGAAAATGAGGTGTTATAGGTTAATTTTATGGTGGTTGGGCATTTTGTCATTGACTTTACCAAGTTGTACTGATGAAGTAGTAGTGGACCCTCCAGTAGAAAAAGAGGATTCAGTAGTTGTCAAAGCTCCTATTATTGTGAAAACGAAGGGACAGCCAATCAGTCTAATTGTTTCTACTCAACAGGCAATTATTCGACAAGAACCTAGTCTTACTGCCAAAGAGATAAAGCGTTGTACTAAAGGAGATTCCTTATTCTATATGAACGAAGCAACAGATGCAACTACCCAAATAAAACTGGAGGGGATAGAGTATGATGAACCTTGGCTAAAAGTAATTTGGGCAACAGATCAGACTGGCTGGGTTTACGGAGGTTGTATTCGTTTTGAAGGGTTATCTCATCAAGCATTAAATCAGTTGGTTTTGCAACGACGGATTCGTAAGTTTTTTGGAGGGACTCTATTTAATAAGTTATTGGTCTATCAAAAAGAAATGCAAGATTTACAGACATTGCCTGCTTTCAAGATGATGAATGATCGTTCAGAAGAGCTGCAAGATAGTTTGACTCAAAAAATGAATCACCTATTAGCTATATCAGAAACAGATACCATTCCTGATTTCTTTTGGCTCAATGATGCTTTTCCTGGTTTTTTGGTGCATTACTTAGATGGCGAAGGCTATCAACTATACAAAGATTATAAGCAGTGGTACAAGTTTGCTCAACAGACACCAGCACCTGCTGATGATGCTTTTGTGGAGGTCTATTTTATGGTTTACAATACAGATAGTATAGAATATACTGTACAAGATTGGCAATGGCCTACACCAGAAGGTGATTTATGTAGTGTTATAGGTAAAGGTGTGCATCTAGAAATCTTAGGAAAGATTAACAAAGTTATGGAGCAAAGTCCTTATTTTGAGCAAGAATTGATAAAAATCAAGCAAGCACTAGTCAATGATATTGCAGAATCTTATTGCTATTGGAGTTCGCTCAAAGAAATAAATACAGAAATTGATGCAATATTGGCCAAAAACTATGGTTTTGTTAATTCGAGTGATTTAGTTGCCCTCAAAACTAGAAAAAAACTACTAAAGGCACATAAAGCTAATGATATTCGAGTGAATATCTTTGAGCAGTAGTCATTCATTATGATAAATAGATGAATATTAATCCCCTTAGCCCCCTTAAAAAGGGGGAATATATAACGTTAAACTTACACATAGTCAATTCCCCCTTTTTAAGGGGGCTAGGGGGATTTTAACATCTAATAGAAGTTACAAAAAATAGAAAAAATCAAATGTTGAAGTCTTATATATATAGCTGTTGTTTTTGTATTCTATTTGTGCAAATGCAAGCACAAGTTCGTTTGAGTACACCATTGGAGATTCTAAATTTTATGGAAGCTTCGCCTACACAATATGAGGTAGAACAACTATTTGGAGATATAGAAAAAAGAGATCGTCCTGTTTTACCTCATGGCGCTTTTGTAGAAGTGATAGATGGTATAGAACACACTTTTGAACACAAAGATATGATTGGTTGCAAGGCTGAAAAATGGCAGTTAAAGGCGCGAGAGATGCTTAGTGTAGAGAATCCCAATCATACTAAGATACGGAAGTTTTATGCTAAAATCTTGAAGCAAGAGCCCAACAATGCTCAGGTCTATACATGGCTAGGGGAGTCACACTATGAAGAAGGTAATTATGAGGAGGCCAAAGAGTGGTTAGATAAGGCTATTCGCCTCAATAATATTGACTACTTGGCAAGGTGGCTATTGGCCGAAATTCATTTTAAAAACGAAGAACTAGATTCTGCTGTCAGAGCAATTACTATTGCACATATTTATAATAGGAATAACCCTAGATTGCTCATTCGTTTAAAAGAAATTTACAAAGAAAAAGGCTTAAATTATTACCAAAATTGGGGATTTGACCCACAGTATGATGTCTACCAGGAAAAAAATACAGTAGTAGTAGCTGGAGATGGTATTTGGCTGACTTATGGTATGTATAAAGCTGTTTGGAATTTTGATCCTGATTATCGTTATATCAAAGAACAGCAAGCTACTACAGATTATCTTTTTCAGGAAGAAATGGAGGCTGCTATTGGTACCTACATGACCTATAGTTCTCTCAAACAACAGGACAAAAGAGGATTCCCTTCTATGAGTGCTTTTGAGGTCGCATTAGACCAAGAAATGGTAGAGGAATATACCATGTACGAAATCTTATCTGTAGATCGACCAACTATAGCCAATTACCTTACCGAAGATTTTTTGGAGCGTTTGATTTCGTATATACATAAGGTGCGTGGGCAAAACTATGTAGATAATTAGTAGATGATTAATCTAACCTAGGTTATGGTATCAGCTAGCTGTGATGACTATCTTTAAGGAATGATTGAATAAGATCTTTTCTAAAAAAGAATATTATGAAAAAAAGCTTTGTAGGATACTTGAAATATGCTTCTGTTGTATTAATTATTTTCCCCATCTCTTCATACTTTCTTAGTCAAGGACTCAATGAGTTTAGGCTTGCTCCTGATTGGCATGCTAAGCTGATGCTATGGGCCATTATTACTACTGCAATTAGTACACTACTATTTTTGTTTGTTTTTCCTGCCATGATTTATGCTGTAAAAGTAGTCCCACAAGCATTGATAATAATATCTATGTTAACAGGCGTTTATTGGGGAATTAGTATCTATAATATTGCTATTTCAAAAAATGTTGAAGGAACACTGTTCCAAACCTATAACTGTCCTCAGTATAATAAGAATGTGTATCTCTATTCAGATTCTTTTGGTGGATGAGTAAAAACGGTGCTTTATTTTTTTGAGCATCAATCAGAACCTGAGACTAGGATTGATATATATATTCAAGAGAATGGAGCTCGAAAAATGCGATTAGTGAAGACTTTTAGTAATATTAGGCTGAGTAGTGTCGAGCTACTAGGTGATAGATTTTTGGTGCTAGGGTTAGGTTTAGAAGAATCTTCTGCTGAAGAATATTTTATAGATTATAAGGTAGGTAAGTATTCTTTTGATAATGATGAGAACCTATTTTGTTATGATATCAAATCTAGTTGGGTATGTCGAAATGATCTAGAACCTAATTTCAATAATGAATAAAGACTATTGAGTTTTTATTATATTGGGTCTAAATTTATTGACCCTTTAAGAATATTCTTTAGAAATGCGGTACAGTTTAGTTATTTGGATTTGGCTGTTAGTAGTGCCAGCCTACAGTCAGTTTGAGTTTACCCCTAATTTTGGAGCCCAGTTAGGTGTTTCTTTTTCTCTCGGAACACATGCCAATCGTATGGGGTTTATGGCCAAGTTTTTTTATCAGTATGAATATATACAAGCCAACTTACAACTTAGTGGTTTTTATAATTTCCAAGCTTTGGGAAATAAGGAAAAAGGATTTGAAGGCCAAGTCAAATTGGGTGTAGTTGGTGCTTGGGGACCTAAAGATACGATCGCTAATCCATTTTTGAATGAAGTGAGCAATCAAACAGGCCGTAAGTATGCAGTAGGTTATAGTTATAACTATTATTTTGATAATATGGGAACAAGCCAGTTCACTGGAACATTTGGTTTTGAAGCATGGAATGCTCGCCTGCTTTTTGAGAATGATTATATGGCCTTTATGAGCCAAGATAAATTTAGATCAGGAGCTATAGGCCTTTTTTATCGATTGAATAATACTCAATTTGGACTTTCTCATATTGCTTGGACAGGTGATCCGTATCATGAGGGGGGGAAGGTGGTAGAGGATGATGAACAGTTTCCTGCTAAGTATGGTTATATGGATATGTCCGAAGCTCCTTATGGAGGCTTTTCTTCTGGAATATTGGCAGTCAGTATTGAACACAAAATACCTTATGAGCAATATTTGGGGGCAAGCATAGGTATTGATGCCGATCAGATTCGAAATGTCCTACAAAACAAAGCTATCCACGAAAATAAGGTGCTCAAAAACCCACATATCCCAATGGTGGATGCGGAAGGGGAGCAATACCTATACAGAGATGACCAAAAGATACGGCCTGCAAAGTTTTATTTACAGTTTATGGGGAATGGAGCATTGTTTTATTAGGAGATGTTTATGGATAAGCAACATGCGATTAAGATTGTAGAAAAATATATTACAAATAACCCTAGAGTTTTTAAAATTCCAGTGTATGACAGGTTATATAAGAAATTAGTGTATGCTATTTTTTTACTGTGGAAAAAAATGAGATATGGGAAACTGTATTAGAGTATGTCTAAAATTATAAATAAAAAAATGTAAGGATTAAAAAAAGAGGAATCAGAATCATAAACTTGAGGTGACTAAACCAAAAAAGCTTATGAAAACGCACTATGAAGTACTATCTGATTCCCAATGGGAATTT
>JAAEPD010000366.1 GCA_024222455.1 Aureispira sp. | reverse complement strand
TAACTCGAATAATATTTCTTTAGAACAGTCAGGGGACTTATAGTCCTAATTTTTAACCTACCAGACTTCAGCTGGTAGTATTTCAGTCTACATGATTGTTATGGGTATTCTAGCTGTAGATGCTTTTCTCAATGCCTCTTTGGCTATCTATCAAACCTATGAAATTTCAGATAGAATTCCGATAAAGGGCTTTATCCAAGTTTTTAAAATCATCATTTATTTTAGTAGTGGTATATTTATCATTTCCATTTTACTGAATAAAACACCTATCTATTTATTTAGTAGCTTAGGTGCATTGACCGCAGTATTGATGTTTATTTTCAAGGATGCTATTTTGGGTTTTGTGGCTGGAATACAATTATCAGCAAATAGAATGGTTGCGCAAGGTGACTGGATTGAAATGCCTAAGTATGGTGCAAATGGCAATATTGTTGATATCGCTTTAACCACTGTAAAAGTACAAAACTGGGACAAAACGATTACTACCATTCCTACTTATGCCTTAATCACGGAGTCCTTTAAAAACTGGCGAGGCATGTCAGAATCTGGCGGTAGAAGGATTAAACGAGCCATTAGCTTGGATATGAATACCATTCAATTTTGTACGGAAGAAATGCTGGATCGTTTTAGTAAAATCCAGTATATATCAGATTATATTGAAAAAAAGAAAATAGAGTTACAAGAAGATAATAAACTGAATCATGTCGATAATTCTAGCCTTGTAAATGGGAGAAGAATGACCAATATTGGGACATTTCGTGCTTATGTTGAAGCATATTTAAGCAACCTCCCTATCATCAATAAAGAGATGACCTTTTTGACAAGGCAACTTGCTCCAACTGAGCATGGTTTGCCCATTGAATTATATGTATTTAGTAAAGATCAACAATGGGCAAATTATGAAGGCATTCAAGCAGATATTTTCGACCATATTTTAGCGGTTATACCTGAATTTGACTTACAAGTGTTTCAGAGCCCTAGTGGTAGAGATTTTAGTAAATTGGCTTAAGACTTTTATTGATATTTAAAACAAGAAAGCACCTAGAGTTGACTCTAGGTGCTTTCTTATATTTTTTGTTATAGTCTTAGACTACAATTGAATATCCAACTGTGGTTTTACAGGCCCTGGAATCAGTTCTGGATTATCACCAATCATCTGACGAATATCGATTTCTATACCTCTAGACATAGTTGTTATCGGTATATCGTTAGGATTCCCTTCAAATGGATTTTCTGTAGTTTCCCCGATACGCTCCATTGTATGAAAAATCCAAGAAACAATAACTGTGAAAGGTACCGAAACCCAAATGAAATACTTCCCTATAAATTCTACTACTGCATGTATAGGGCTATAGTGTGTCTTCATATGCTCTTGAATATCATGTACAACAGACATTCCTATTTTTTCAAATTCATACATCATACCTAGTGGCAATAGTAAGATAAATATCCATACAAAAAGATAATTTAAGGTAGCAAATTGTCGAGGATATGGGAAGTTTTTAATTCGTTCTGCCTTGCCTTGCAACGTAAAAAACTCTGTTAGTAGATTTTGCATCTCCATGTGTCGGAAATTTTCGATCAAGCCAAGCTCCATAAGCTTGTTTAAATGGCGAGATTGCAAATTTAGGCAAGCAGCTTGCTTATTTTTTTGAGCTAAAATTTCTTCCTTTTCGGCTTCAGAAACGTATCCATCAAGCTGTTCCTCTAGCGAATAGGCCCATTCTTGCACCTCTATTTTTTGCATATATTCCCTAAAAGACTTATCCGTTCTACTTCCTTCCCAAGGTTTGTGTTGCCTAAGAGCATGCCTAAGACTAGTCATACAAGCCACATGTCTCATCACCATCTCCTTTCTTATTGTAAACAATTCGTCTTTTGACAAAGGATTTTTAGCATGCTTATTAGAAATAAAATCATTCACCATCAAAGTAAATGACCGAGAACTGTTGACAATGCCTCCATAAATTTTTCTTGCCTCCCACAATCTATCATAGGAAGCATTGTTTTTGAAACTAACAATAAAGGCAACTGCTGTACCAACAACACCAATAGGCAACCAAGGCAGGTGGAGCCAATATAGCCCCAGTCCTTTGTACAAAAAGACAGGAATAATTCCAATAATTATAAACTTATAAATATCCCTTCTTGTCCATTTTATCATGCCAGAAAAAGGGAACTTCCTCTTGATATACATAGGTTTGGTGTTTTGAATTGGAATGTAAAATATAGTGAGCAGTTTTCTACTCAATTCCTTAAAAGATAGATAACTGGTTAAATAATAAAGTATAACTATTTTTGTTTTTCCCAGACTACAATTGAATATCTGATTGTGGTTGTATTGGTGCTGGAATGAGTTCTGGCTTGTCGCCAATCATTTGTCGAATATCGATTTCTATGCCTCTAGACATGGTTGTTATTGGTACATCGTTAGGGTTCCCTTCAAATGGATTTTCTGTAGTTTCCCCCATACGCTCCATTGTATGAAAAATCCAAGAAATGATAACTGTAAAAGGTACCGAAACCCAAATGAAATACTTCCCTATAAACTCTACAACTGCATGTATAGGGCTATAGTGTGTCTTCATATGCTCTTGAATATCATGTACAACAGACATTCCTATTTTTTCAAATTCATACATCATACCTAGTGGTAAGAGTAGAATAAATATCCATACAAAAAGATAATTTAAAGTAGCAAATTGTCGAGGATATGGAAAGTTTTTAATTCGTTCTGCCTTGCCTTGCAACGTAAAAAACTCTGTTAGCAGATTTTGCATCTCCATGTGTCGGAAATTTTCGATCAAGCCAAGCTCCATAAGCTTGTTTAAATGGCGAGATTGTAAGTTGAGGCAAGCAGCTTGCTTATTTTTTTGAGCTAAAATTTCTTCCTTTTCGGCTTCAGAAACATATCCATCAAGTTCGTCCCCCAACGAATACATCCATTCTCGTACATCTATTTTTGTTATGCACTCCTTAAAAGATTTATCCATTTTGCTCCCTTCCCAAGGTTTATGTTGCCTAAGAGCATGCCTAAGACTGGTCATCCAAGCCACATGTCTCATTATCATCTCCTTTCTTATCTTAAACAACTCGTCTTCTTTTAGAGGGGTTTTAGTGTGCTTATTAGAAATAAAATCATTCACCATCAAAGTAAATGATCGAGAACTGTTGACAATGCCCCCATAATTTTTCTTGCCTCCCATAATCTATCATAGGAAGCATTATTTTTGAAACTAACAATAAAGGCAACTGCTGTACCAACAACGCCAATAGGCAACCAAGGTAGATGGAGCCAATATAGCCCCAACCCTTTGTACAAAAAGACAGGAATAATTCCAATAATTATAAACTTATATATGTCCTTTCTTGTCCACTTCATCATGCCTGAGAAGGGGAACTTTCTCTTTATATACATTGACTTGGTGTTTTGAATTGCAAAACTAAATATTGACTGAATTATTCTACAATTTCGTAATCAATGCTCAGCTTTCGCAAAGCTCTCAATGCAGAATTATAGTTTTTATCATCAACTTCTACATCTACAACATCTCCTTCTAAGAGTATATCTGTAAGTTCATTAGAAAGTGCAGGATCTATACTAGACGAAATATCTGTTAGGCATTGGGCTATGGCTCTTCTATCTGGTCTTTGAGCATCACAAGACAATAAGTTTAATTTCATAATTTTACTGTTTAATGTACGTTTTTAGTAATTCTAAAACTTATTCAATAATACAAATAAGTTGTGAGGTTTTCACTCCCCTTTCTTAATTAGATGCTCTCAACAAATTCTAAAAAGACTTTTTTGTGCAGCTCAAGGTTCATTTTAGGAGAAAGCGCTACACGTGCAATATAATCCTTGTCCCCTTCTTTAGTAGTGCCTTGTGTAGATGTTGCTGGTATTGTCCAATAACACCCTTTTAGTTGACCATAACTCACACAGTACTTACTCTCATTTGGTATCTTAGTAATCATTAAATTGATTAATTTAAGATTTAAGGCTCTTTTATAGGCCTCTCTTTCTTCATCGGTATCTCCTTTCGTAGGAAGGTCTAGAGAAAATACAGATGGGGTAAATCCTTGTGCAGCCAACTCCTTAGAAACAAAGTTAATTTTGGCAGTGGGCAAAGTCTCCTTAATAAAACTTACAAATTCGCGTGTATTCTTATAAGCATCTTCAATCCTTTGATTCATGGATGGCAATTGTTTGGCTAAAATTTCCATTTGCAAATCTGTAGCCTCATTATCACAAAGTTCTAAGTGTAAGGCTATTTTTTCCATCAAAGTTTCAGCTCTTTTATTAGCTACACAATAGCCTGCAGTACACTTGCCACCACTAGGAAATTTAGATCCACTAACATATGCAATTGACCTAACAGAAGAGAGTATTTTATCTTCACCCAAAAAGTGTGTATTGGGGCAAAAGGTCTGATCTAAAATAAAAACTGGATCAGTAGCTACTTCACCTGTAGCTGTTTTACGCTCTTTACTTAATGCATTTCTTAATTCTATGAGGTCTGGGACTTCAACTCTTGGGTTGGTTGGAATTTCTGCTATGATATAAGGAATAGCATCTTCCTTAGCGATTTGTTCTAAGACTAGATCTATACTCTGGGCCATGTTATGTTCCCCATCTACAGGCAAATCCATTACTTCAATATTGTCATTGCAAATAGCAACACGCCTTGCTTGGTCATTGGTGCCACCATAGCAGTTGGGAGGAACAATAATTTTAATAGGCCTTCCTGGATGCTGTTCGATAGCATCGTGAACAAGCCCCATGACAATAGCATATTGCATGGACAACCCACTAGAGCCTACTAATGGTTTTATATTAGTGCCTGTAATCTCTTTTATGGAAGCTAATACACTTGTTTTATTGGTATTGGTATTGCTATTCTTATAATCATTAGGAGATGGTTCAATTAAATGCTTTAAAGCAATCAGGGTGTTTGCTGGTGTCATTGCAATCGTCTCCCTTCTTCTTACGTGCTGAATTTCTGAAATATAATTTTCATTCTGCTCACCATTTATCAATAAAACGCTTCCTAATTGAGGATGAACATTGATATAAAAATCCACATTGGGAGTAAGCGAAAAGTTACAGATGTTGTCTTGCTCTAAAATAAAAATGGTACTACCATCAAACTTAGAGATATCTTCAACACTATCAACTTTCTTTAATTCAAATTGATAACCATACACATTCTTGACCACCTCTAGATCAAAAAAGTCTGGCAATTCACCTGTATAAGTGATTTGAGTGTTTTTATTAGCTAATAAGTTTTTTCTAAGAACAGCTAGGATTGGTGTCGTTTCTGATGAAAAACTGATGATATTTTCAGCTTTTAGGCCATTTAAGTTGGCAATAGTCCATTCTAAGACACAAGACAATGGATGACCTAATCGAATATAGTCATAAGCTGTAGGCAACTCATTGAGTGCTGATAATTCAGAATTATTCTCCTTAAATAAGGTTTCAAACTTTTCTAAAAATTGGACTTTTGCCAATTTCTCATCATAAATATCTAGTCGATGGGTTGTTAGACTCAACCAGTCAGCTGGCATGTTTTCTAACACCTCTTTAATATAACTTAGCATTTTATTCCCTTCCATGTTTTTCAGTTTAAGATAGGTTGGCAAGATAGATAAATTAGAGGTATTTCAAAACTGTTATAAGGTGTTTTGTACATTATGTCTGGGACTAGGGTTTAATTAGTACTTAGTCAAATTTGGTATTTTGATATAGTTTGTAAAGAGCTTTTCTTGTAAAAGAATTCATAAAATGAATTTAAATATTTAGCTTCACAGAGTAAAGTTTTTTTTTAATTTTTCAAACATTATTTAAAGAATGAAGAATACACTATTTTTTTTACTTATAGCTATATCTACATTGTTTATTACTTCTTGTAATGGCACACAAAAAGATGAGGTAAAAAATGACACAAAAGAAATTAAAACAGATGCTACTGCTAACACAGACAAACCCGTAGCTTATACAACAGAAAAGACAGCAGCTGAAATTTTAGTTGGAGGAAGCTGGAACAATCCTGCTGCTGCACGATCAGAAGATATCGTATTTAACGCTGATGGAAACATGTTTTGGCGAAGTGGAACTGATGAAGGTGAAGACAAATGGGAAGTAAAAGGAGCAGATGTTCTTCATTTTTATGGTAAAGATTATCAAATAGAAGAACTAACAGAATCGAAGCTTACTGTTTCTGCAGATGGAGAAACAACAACTTATGAAAGGAACCTTACAGATGAAACTGCTGAATGTAATCCAACCTTTAAAGTTGAAGGAATAAATGATGCTAAAGGAGAATATAAAAATGGTAATGAATCATGGACTATTCATTTCTCAGAGGATAAATTTATTGCCTTTTATACCAAAGATGGCAAACAGGATGAGGCTATAGTCGTTTCAAAAATTGAAGCGAAGTCTAATTGTGAATTCAGTATCCTAATGGAAGGAATTCAAGGTGAAATAGTACCAACTTGGACTTTAAAATATAATGAAGAGAAAAAATTCTACGATTTGCATGCATATGAGTATGATGCAGGAGCAGATTCTTGGTCAGATAAAGTTTATGTTGGCAGTAGCGATAATGGATAGAATTTGATACTAAGAGATGTAAAAAAGTCCTGCCAATCATAAGATTAGCAGGACTTTTAGTTTATAGCTTATAAAGCTTTAATTTTTTAACTCACTATTTCGACATCGACAGCCATTAAACCTTTTCGCCCTTCTTCAAGGGAATAAGCAACTTTGTCATTTTCGCGAATATTGTCAACAAGATTGTTTGCATGTACAAAGTAATCTGTGTTTTCATTGTCATCTTTGATAAAGCCGTAGCCTTTCTCTTCATTAAAGAACTTTACAGTTCCAGTATTCTTACTCATAAAAAAAATTTTGTGCTGGATAATGCACCTTTGTTAAAAAGCTAAGAGTTGTTGAATAAACAAACTCTATCGTATCCAAATTTGTAATAAAAAAATCGTGAACTTTCTAATAAGTCACTTGCCTATCTTAGAATCAAGAAGCCTGCCAAAAAAAATCTATTCTTCTCAGACAGCTCCATCCTAATTGTACGTCCACTATATTATATACTACAAAAGAATAAATGCGAACCATTAAAGCTACGAACATTTTTTTGGATTTTATAAGCCTTTTTTTAACTGCCCTCAAAACGAGCTAAAGCCCTGATAAATATACTGACAAACTAATTAACTATTCGTTTTTTGTCAATTCATGAAGTTCTATTTATTACCAAAAGTAAGAACAACATTCTGCATGTATATTCAAGACATAACCATGGAATATTTCATGTTTTTTGAAACCCAAAGGCAAATAAACAGGAATTAGCATAATTATATCCTAACAAATCATTAACTTTTTGCCTCTTATACTTGGTATGGAAATCGTTTAGTACCATATAGAATAAATATTTTTATATTGAGCTTAAAGCCTTAGAGCTTTATTTCTCAAATTTCAATGATTAAAACAATTGGTATCCTTATGCAAAGAATGAAAAAACTAATGGGACTTTCACTCATAGCCTTGTTTTCTATGCTTTTAGTGAATGATGCAGCTGCTCAGAAAGCACCAAAACTGAGTAAAGAAGACAAATACACACTCAAATTGCTCCTTAAAATCCGTACTTGGAAATCTAAGGAACTAAAGGTTAATGGCCGAAAAATTAATGTAAAAAAAGTAATGGGTGATGTGTTAATGGATTTTTATATTTATGAATCCAAAAACAAAAAGACAGGTAAGAAAGAAAAAACCTACAAGCACAAGATAGATATGGCTGGAAGTGGTCGTATTTTTGACTTTAACATCAAGAACGATTCTCTACAATTTATTGAAGTTAACGGTTGGAATGACTATGAGGTCAAAAGAATTGACAAAACAGAGGTGGTTATTGTTCAACAGCTAGATAACAGGGAGCACCGTTGGGTTATGGTCCCTAACACAGATGCTGTTCCAAAGAAAAAGAAGAAAAAGAAGAAATAGTATTCTAATAGAGTTTTTTAAGGCTATTCCAACAATGGAATAGCCTTTTTTTTTATATTTGGCCCAATGAGAATTCAAGAATACGAAGGTAAAAAATATCAACAGCAGAAAAGTAGCACTGTTTCCAATAGGTTAACAGTAGAAGCTGCATTGCAAATAGCCATCAATGGATTCCCCTTTACGGTCACTATGCGCACACCTGGCAACGATAAAGAATTGATTCGGGGCCTACTCTATTCAGAAGATGTTTACCGCAAATCAGGCAATTCTCCAGAAATTAGTTATCGCAAAAAAAATAAAGTTACAACTATTGCTAACGTAAAGATCAATAAAAATGATTTAGGCAATGGTTTCAAAAATAGTCGAAGCCTACTGTCTGTCTCCTCTTGTGGAATTTGTGGCAAACAAGAGTTGGATGACATTTCTACTTATAGAGATTGCCTAGAAGATGATAGACAGTTAGAAATAACTAAGCTCTATACTATGTTTGAGGATATGACTAAACAACAGGACACCTTCTTAAAAACAGGAGGATCTCATGCGGCTACTGCTTTTGATGCTAAAGGCAATTTGTTGACAGTCATGGAAGATATCGGTCGCCATAATGCTGTAGACAAAGTGGTGGGCCATTTAATCAATCATTCTCAATTGGACGATGCTGTTGGCTTGTTGATCAGTGGTCGTATTTCTTATGAGATTATTGCTAAAACTTTCAGTGCTGGTATTCCTATTTTAGCGGCTGTTTCTGCTCCTTCTTCCTTAGCTGTAGAGTATGCCAAACAATTTGGGGTTACCTTATTAGCTTTTTGTAGGGGAGAAAAAGCTACCTGCTATGCCAATCCACAAAGAATTATTGCTACATAAATTATTCAAAACATATAACATATTATGCCTACACTTAATAATATAATAGAGGGCTTTCAGAACATACAAGATAGCATTTGCAATGGTTTAGAACAGCTTGATGGTCAAGCCAAATTTGAGCAAGATCTTTGGGAGCATAAAGGTGGCGGTGGTGGTCGTACACGTTTGATTCAAGATGGGAAGGTAATAGAAAAAGGTGGGGTTAATTTTTCAGCAGTAAAAGGTAATGTGCCTCCTTTCTTATTAGATACGCTTAAAGTTGATATAGAACACTCCAGCGACCTAACCTTTGACGCTACAGGTGTATCTATTGTATTGCATCCTCAAAGTCCGATGTGTCCTATTATTCACATGAATATTCGCTATTTTGAGATGAGTAATGGTATTTGGTGGTTTGGTGGTGGCATAGACCTTACCCCACACTATGTAACGCCTAGTTTAGCTAAGAATTTTCATGTTGGACTGAAAACAGTTTGTGATCAGCATCATGCTAGTTACTATCCAGAATTCAAGAAATGGGCAGATGAATATTTCTTTATCAAACATCGTGATGAAACGCGTGGTATTGGAGGTATATTCTTTGATCGATTAATGGCAAATGATGAGTTTGATAAGGCACAACGATGGGCATTTGTGCAAGATGTAGGAAATACTTTTGTGGACCTTTATAGTCATCAGATAAAAGCTACTCAGAGCCTTCCTTTTGGAGAAGAACAAACTAAGTGGCAACAACTACGCAGAGGTCGTTATGTCGAGTTCAATTTAGTTTGGGATAGAGGCACTAAGTTTGGACTGCAAACAGGTGGTCGAACAGAATCTATACTTATGAGTTTGCCCAAACAGGCTATGTGGTTGTATGACTACCAAACAACGCCTAATAGTCCAGAAGCTAAGACATTAGAACTCCTCAAAAAAGATATTGACTGGATAAATCTGTAACGAAATTGCATTAAGAGAGTTATGCAAATAAAAACACTATGCAGAACTCTCTTAATCCCTTTTTCAAGACACTAGCTATTGTTATAGGTCTTGCTTTAGGTTGGTACATCACCTACCTTGTCACTCCTACTCAAAGGGTACACTATAGCTTGTATTCTGCCCTGAATACTCCTTACAAGAACACTCAAGTTGACTTTAGTTCTAAAAAACTAAAAAAACTCCCCTCAGAGATTTCAAGGTGCCTTAACTTGCATACACTTATTTTGGCCAAGAATAACCTTAAGACCTTTCCCAAAATAGTTTGTCAGCTCCCTAAGCTTAAAAACTTGGATTTGAGTCATAATTTAATAAATAAACTTCCTTCCAAGTTCCGTTTTTCTACCCTAACAAAACTAAACCTTAGTTGGAATACTCTAGAAGAACTGCCTTCTAGCATAGAACACCTAACAACGCTCAGAGAACTAGATTTATCAGGGAATCTAATATGTGATTTACCTCCTTCTTTTATTCATCTTTACAGAACATTAAGGGTGCTTAACTTAAGTTACAATCCTATAGATTCTGCTACATTAAAAAGTATTCAACAAAAACTGCCTAACACCAAAGTTATATTTGCAAATGCTCCATCCTTAAGCTCTGATTACAAATCTTTTTGCACTCAAAGAACAAAAGAAAATGTCCTTGATAAATTTTATGAGAAATATAGTCCCTCTGTTCTTTCTGAGAATAACGATTGGTTTAGTAATAAAGAAGGGCTCAAAAAAATGTATCAATGCACACAAATAACTATTGAAAGCAAAGCTATCTATGATTATTCACCAAGCTTATTCAGACGATTATATAATGTCCAAGAAATCTATCTTAAAGGTTCTACTACAAAACAAAATATAGAATATCTAGTTAATGCTTTTCCAAATCTAAAAGGATTGGTATTAGATCATAATATCAGCACAACTGACTTACTTGAATTTATTGATCAAACAGAGTTAGCTTGGTTTGGTCTAGCTCTCACAGTTCATGAAAATGGAGAATTACCAAGTCCAATACCTCAAGATTTTTATAAACTTAAAAAGACTAAGATCATTCATATGCAAGATTTTGACTCTTATTGGAGGGATAGCAAATTTCCTGAAATCATGGAAAATATTGATGCTGTCGTTTTAGATAGACCATTCCCAATGCCAAGCACAATAGAGAAATTTAACAAAAAGCTGAAAATGTTCGTTGTTGAGGGGGCTAGAGGTTCTCAACCTTTGCGTTATTTTACGGAACTAGAAGTATTGGACATCAATAGTAAAATAGTGTTTATGCTCGAATTAGATTTTCTAGCAGAGATGAAGAACCTTAAAGAACTATATTTAGATGATTGTAATCTAAAAAAATTAGAAAAAGGCCTTGTTCCTTATCTCCAAAACTTAGAACATCTGGAACTTCTTTCTATAAAAGGACATCAAGATAAAGAATTGAATGCTGAAAACTTTCAAGTAGCCTTGCCCAATGTCAAAATTATAGGATTATAATAAGCTCCAGTTAAGAAATGGACAGATGTTACTTGCAGTCCTCATTGGGCACACAAACACCTTTACTGGTTGTAACTGGTTCTGGTTTTAAATCTTTCAAAGCAGCTGCAATTACATTCTCAAATGTTTGATCGGCTTGTGCTCCTGAAATTGTTGTTTTTCCATTAATTAAGAAGAAAGGAACACCTCTAATGCCTAGTGATTTTGATTTATTGATGTCCTCTTCTACGCTTTTGGAATAGGTGTCAGACTGAAGAATATCTTTTGCATCATCAAGATTTAAACCCACTTTTTTAATAACTGTATACAAGTTTGCTTCTTTTGACAAATCTAGACCTTCTGAAAAATGAGCAACCATAAATGCCTCTTTCAGTTCGCTTGACAAGCCGAATGATTGTGCCCAATGGATTAGTCGATGAACATCTAAGGTGTTAAAAGTAAGTGATTTGTCAAAATCAAAATCAATACCATAACTTTTACCTTGTGTACCTAGTTGAATACACATACTTTCGATTTGCTCTATTGGGTATCTTTTCCTTTCAGATAGATATTGGATAGAGGGCAATGATTCCTTTTGGGAAAAATCAGGATCTAACTGAAAACTACGCCAAATCACCTCAACCTTATCCTTTGCATTCAATTTAGATATAGCTTGCTCTACCTTTTTTTTGCCTAAAAAACAAAAAGGGCAAACTACATCACTCCATATTTCTATTTTCACTTTTTCTTCTTTCATTTCTTTTTTTGCATTTGATTGAGCTAATAACGTAAAACTTAGTAGCATCATAAAAATCACTATTCCAGTCTTCATACTATTTGTATATTTTAAACTATGAAACATCCATAATTTCTAAATGTTCATAAACTCTCTAACCAGATTTAGGAAGGATTAGGAACTCATAGGTTATAAAACAAAGCCTAAAACTGCTCGATCACAAAGTTTAGATAAGGCATGTTCATAATTGACTAGAACAAGTTCCATTTTCTCAATAGCTATCGGAAAAACAGACGTTTGTTTTATTTTGCATGGATAAGGTTCTTGGGCTTGATAAGTTGCATAGATATACTCTTTTTTATCCTTATCATAATATATACAATTGATCCTAAATCCCCCCATATAATCATGAGTTGTCTCATTTCTATAAACTTTGTCTTCTTGTAGTAGTTTTAAAATAACTTCCAGTTCTTTTTTATCCATAACTTATCCACTATATTTTTGTTTAGACTCTTTAAATTACAAACAAAATAATATTTCTACACAATTTTGTCTAAGCAATTTGGAATCGTATATTTGAACTCTATTAAACACAGAAAACATCGTCTTATAATATATAATATCATGAAGAAAATATTGGTAGCCAACCGTGGAGAAATAGCAATGCGTGTAATGCGTACTTGTAAGGAAATGGGAATCAAAACAGTAGCTGTTTATTCAGGAGCAGATCGAAATGCTCCGCATGTTTTTTATGCAGATGAAGCTGTTTGTTTAGGTCCAGCACCTTCTAATCAATCTTACCTTTTGGGAGATAAAATTATAGAAGTTTCTAAAGAACTTGGTGTAGAAGGAATCCATCCTGGTTATGGGTTTTTGAGTGAGAATGCAGGTTTTGCTAAGGCTGTAACTGATGCTGGCATTACCTTTATTGGCCCTAAACCACATGCCATAGAGCTAATGGGCAGCAAGTTGGCAGCAAAAGAAACCGTCAAAGCCTATAATATACCAATGGTTCCTGGTACAGATGAAGCTATTACAGATATAGAGGCTGCTAAAAAAATAGCAGAAGGCATTGGTTTCCCAATCCTTATCAAAGCTTCTGCTGGTGGTGGTGGAAAGGGAATGCGTGTAGTTGAAAATATAGAAGAGTTTGAATCTCAAATGGATCGAGCAATTTCTGAAGCCTTATCTTCTTTTGGTGATGGCTCTGTTTTTATCGAAAAATTTGTAACCTCTCCTCGACATATAGAGATACAGGTTTTGGCAGATACACATGGCAATGTCATTCACTTATTCGAAAGAGAGTGCTCTATACAACGTCGTCATCAAAAAGTTATAGAAGAAGCACCATCTGTAGTTCTAACTCCTGAACTGCGTGCAGAAATGGGAGCTTGTGCTGTCAATGTAGCCAAATCTTGCGACTATGTAGGCGCAGGGACTGTTGAGTTTTTATTAGATGAAAATAAGAATTTTTATTTCTTAGAAATGAATACTCGCCTCCAAGTAGAGCATCCTGTTTCTGAACTGATAACTGGTGTTGATTTGGTTCGTCAACAGATTTTAGTTGCTAGAGGTGAAGTATTAAAAATACAACAAGAGGATTTAAAAATACAAGGACATGCTCTAGAGCTTCGAGTATATGCTGAGGACCCTAGTACTGGATTTTTGCCAAGTATAGGTAAACTGCTTACCTACCAGCTTCCAAAAGGTATTGGAGTGCGTGTAGATGATGGCTTCAGAGAAGGGATGGACATTCCTATTTATTATGATCCAATGATTGCTAAACTAATTACTTATGGCAAAGATAGAGAGGAAGCTATTGGTCGTATGCTGAGAGCTATAAAAGAATATCAAATCGATGGTCCATCTACTACCCTACCATTTGGAACCTATGTTTTGCAACATGATGCTTTTGTTAGTGGTGACTTTGATACTAATTTTGTCAAAAACCACTTCGACCCTACTAAATTGAATCAATATGATGAGCAAGAAGCGCAACTAGCAGCACAACTGGCAATATTTTTGCAGTCTAGCTCACAACAAAATCCATCGCAAAGCGGTTCGAGCACAGACGTAGCTCAATCCAAATGGAAATTGCGTAAGTATAATTAGAATATTAAAGTGTGATCACCCCCTTAATCCTATTAATCGATCAAAGTCTTCTTATAGATTTTGATCTACACTTAAATCCCTACTATGTATAGCAACTCTTACGAATCTCTGCTAGAACAAATTTTCAAAAAGTATCAACCTATGTTGGTTGCTTATTCTAATAGTTATTTGCACTCTGTAGAAGATGCAAAAGGTGTTGTGCAGGAAGTATTTATAGGGGTTTGGAGAAACATCCAAAATGTAGATAAAAACAAGATTAAAGCCTATCTTTTTACGGCTACTCGCAATAGATCTATTAGTTTTATCAAGCGTCAACGCCTACCTACTAATGATGTAGAACTGCAAGATATAGAACATCGTTTGAAGTATGATGGGGAACAAGATATGGATGTGATAGAACTGCAGGCCATTATTTTTGACGAAGTCAATCGACTGCCTCCAAAATGCAAAAAAATATTCTTACTCAGCCGTCAAGAACAGCTTTCCTACAAAGAAATTGCTGCCCAACTTGGCATTTCCACCAAAACTATTGAAAATCAAATAAATATAGCTTTAAAGCGTATTAGAAAATGCTTAGAAGTTTATAACGCTGCTCCTCAAACAACATCAATGGAAGTTCTTTTGAGTTTAGCTTTGAGTTTTTATTGGTTAGGCGATTTATAAACTAAACTGCTGCTATTTCCATGCTCCTCCAAGAGCATTTGACAGTGCTATAAGAAATAGACAAACCCCAACAATTATAACAAATAGAAAAGCCAACAAACCTACTCCTCCTGCCCCTCCTGCTTTAACCAATTCATCTTTGTAGGATTCACTATTGTGATATTCTTGACGTACTTGTGCAATTTTTTTTGTAGAATGCAGATAATACAACCAATCACCTACAAAACCTACCCCAAGTAACAACCCACAATTGACGAAAAAACCTACACTACCACTATAAATCCCCAAAGCTTCCAGAGCCAAAATTATCCCAACCAATGATACTAACCAAATAGCAAAAACAATAGCCGTCAAAAGGAACATCTTTCTTGTAAGCATCCAAAGAACATTCAAAAACAAGACTGCTATATTAAAAAACAAATGGAACCCTCTTGCTTTAAACTTCCTCCATTTAGGAATATATTCATAATAATTATCTCCTATAAATAGTCTCCAATCCTTTTCTCCTGCTAAATCTTCGTCCAATGTAGCCATAAGTAGTTTTTTGCGCCACTAGCTACTTCCAATTTAAACTATCTAGAAGAGCTATAAACTGATAAATAAGAATAATCATTATCACTAAAAGAATTACCTTTCCTTTTATCTTCACCCCTCTAGAATTGGTAAGCTTCTCCTTATATCCTTCTTCATCATTACTAAATTCTTGACGAGTTTTTGCGATTATTCTCGTTGCCTGAGTGTAATAAAACCAATTCCCCATAAAACCTACAAACAAAATAGAACCCAGAAAAAGTGCAACTACAGATAAAGGAATAAACCAAGCAAAAAAATCCTCCAGTATATAAAGATCTACAGCAAGGCCCAACAAGACTAATATAGGTATGGCTATCAGCATAAAAACAACCCACTGTAGTAGAAAACGATACATCTTCTTTGAAAACAGCCAGAAAATATTAAAAAATAAGGCAAGGACATTAAAAGATATTTTAGAACCACCATCTCTAAACGACTTCCATGCAGGAATATACATACTAGAAGTAGTTCCTAAAAATAATCTCCAATCTGCTTCCTCTTTTGCTCTATCTACTGTTGAGTTATTATCTAAAATTGCCATAGTTAGTTTTTAACCTCTTGGTTGGGTACAAAAAACAAGATAGATACAAGCCTATAGCTCATATCTATCTTAGATATTTAATTTTTAAATATAACCTTAATTAGTCAATTTTCAAAATCTGCTTTGTAGCATACCAACTCTTTTTGCCTAGTCCTTGTAACCTAAGTACATAGACTCCATTCTCCAATTCATTCAAACTTATTTGTTCCCCCTCTTCTATCTCTCTAGTCAAAATTATCTGCCCAGATAAGTTAAATACTTCTGCTAGAGCAGTAGGCTCTGTCAATCCTTTTATAGTAATAAGATCTCTACTAGGATTCGGAAAAATATTAATTGTTTGAGACTTATCTTCTACCGTTTGCACAGCAGTAGCCATAGCCGATTTACGATCACTAGAGCGAGCTACTTGTATAATTTCTTTATTTGCCACAGCTTGCAAAATAGCCGTAACACTCAACTGTGTAGTATCCCAAGTCACATCTACCTTATAACCGCCTGTCACGACTAAACTATCCCCTACTGTAGTTGGCAAGGTTACTTGCAGACCTGCTCCATTTACATCAAAAATAGCTTTTCGGAACACATCATGATGCTGGCTTTCACCATTAGGGGCATTGTACTGCACCAAATCTTCTGTTATCGGAATATAAAGGGTTGTATTGGTGTGAGAATGAGCAGCCACAGTTTTTAGTATAATATCTACACGCACAGAATCTGAGGTTACCCATTGCTCTACAATACGAATATCAATAGGACTTTGCTGCCCTAATTGATTAGCAATAGTTGCAGTATCCACAATTTGAGAACTAACTGGTACTACAGCCCCTTGTATAGTAGCTCTTGGCGTTCCACCATAAAGACTATAATATTGTGTTCGATTATCATTTTGCCCTGCATTATGCTGACTCAACACACAAGAACTGTATGGAGAACTTGGATGATAAGCAATGTGTAAGGCATTAGGAAATTGCGCTAGGTTTTGATATAAATTAGGGTTTCGAGCAGCACAATAGCCACATTTAGTATTGGTAAAATGTTCTACAATCACAGTTTTATCTACAGTTTGAGCCATCAACTCTCCTAATGCTAAAACGAATATTAATACAAATAGATTTTTCATGTTTTTATGTTTTATGCATCCAAAATATCATCGTAGTTCATATCTAGTCTTTTATATTTTTCGAAATGCAATAATTTTTGTTCTGTAATGACTCCAATCAAAGTCATTATGATAATAATCCAGAAGAAAGGATATCCCATTTTGACGGCATCTTGAAAGCGGTTATCAAAGCTCCCTCCTCTTCCTTGAAAATATAAAACTTGGACTTGACTTATTACAATACAAGCAATAACACCAAGCATTAATAGTAACTTTTGCCTAGTTAAAATCTGCCCCCAAGCATGCTTGCTAACTTTATGAATAAGGTGTGTTATTATAAATAATAAGCTAAAAAGAATGCACAGAAAGACAATTAATGAACTCATATCCCACCCAAATCTTGCTCTAAAAATAAGCATGAAGAAAATAGTCGCTATGAAGAAACCTATAAAACTAATACTATAGAGTAATCCAAAGACCTTTAGCTTTTCTAGTATAGAAGATTTAGAAAGTTTTTTTGAGTTCCAGAATGGCAAGCAATAACCTAGAATGGCAAAAGCATTAATGATAAAAACTGGCAAATCCAAAGGATCTCCCCATCTAGTGTTATGCCAACCATAAGTCTCTAAAATCCAATTCAACCAAAAAATTGAGCAAGAAAAGCTAGAGGAAGCATCAACAAAAAGATCTTTATATTTTTCATAGTTCGTTATTTGATAATAATATGCAAATATTACAAACTGTATGCTCTTTTTGCTATTGCTCTATGCCTAATAAGTATTTGGTTGATCACATGATTTTAAGGCAGCTTATTGCTCCTTCTCAAATTTCAAAGCAGCAGAATTGATACAATAGCGCAAGCCTGTAGGTTTAGGCCCATCATCAAATACATGACCTAAGTGCCCATCACATCGAGCACAAACAACCTCATCTCGCACCATTCCATGACTTGCATCAGTATGATCTGCAATATGAGCAGTTTTGATAGGCTCATAGAAGCTTGGCCAACCTGTTCCTGATTTAAATTTGGTCTTAGAATCGAATAAAGGGAGCTGGCAAGCAGCACATTTATACATACCTTCTTCCTTGTTGTCCCAATATTCGCCAGTAAACGAACGTTCTGTACCTTGTTCTCTCAAGACATAATATTGTTTAGCAGTCAAGAGCTTTTGCCACTCCTTATTAGTTTTTACTATTTTTTCAATCTCCCCTTCCTTCTTATCTTTATCAGCACCACTATCTCCATGAGCTGTTTTCAACAGTTCTGGGAAAGCTTTTTGGAATCTACGCAGCCTAGGAATCGATACCGACTGGACATAAGGATTACTTGGATTATTGGCTTCATAATCTTGGTGATAATCTTCTGCATCAAAAAAAGTAGTAAATGGTTCTATCTCTGTTACTATAGGATTTTTGAAAGTTTTATTTTTCTTTAGCTCTGCTACATAAGCTTCGGCTATGGCCTTTTCTTCATCATTTTGATAGTATAGAGCAGAACGGTATTGAGGTCCTTTATCTGGTCCTTGCTGGTTGAGTGTAGTAGGGTCATGTGAGCCAAAAAACACCTTAACTAGCGTTTTATAGTCTACTTTGCCAGGATCATACAAAACTTTGACTGCTTCAGCATGTTTAGTAGAACCAGACGAAACCAATTTATAATCGGCATTAGCTTCTGTGCCACTAGCATAGCCCGAAATAGCTTCTTCTACACCATAAACAGATTCATATACTGCTTCTACACACCAAAAACAGCCTGAAGCAAAGTATGCTGTTGACAGATCTCCTGAAAATTTCTTTGTTTTTTCTTTTGAAGTAGGTGATGAAGAATTTGCATCTTGACTATTGCCAGAAAAGCAACTTGTAAGCGCAATTCCAGCAGCTAATAAAACCCATAAATATCTCATATAGTTTGTTTGTGTTTGGTAATAAACAGAAGTTCAATTGGTATAAGAACTTCTGTTGTAGCAATTTGTTCACTAACACAAATATAAACTAGTGGAGAGAGCTAAATTGTGAGCTGGTTCACAGTTTTTAGTATTAAGATGATCTTAACGTTTTCTAGCTTTAATAACAGGGGTTATCATTTTTTTTTAGTAAAGACAAACAATAATTCTCCTTTTTTAGCTTCAGATTCGATGTCATGCGCTTCTATACAACCTTTAGGATTGTCAAGACTTGGTTGTAATAAATCATAAAGAAGAAAACCACTCTCGGTGTCTTCAACAATAAAGTATCTGCGCTCAGATGGAAGATAATAAACTCGCTTAGAACCATCTAGAAAATAATCTCTACTATATTGCTCTTCCTGTGCAATGTATATAACATGAACTCCAGGAAAAATAGACTCATAAGAATAAGGGCGACTTTTTTGATCAAACAAATTATGAATATACTGATCTTTGATTTCTACGTTTGGATATTCTTTACCATTTTTTTTATCTACAACCTCATACTCCCCACTAAAATATAACAGCTCAATTGGAAATCCAACTTGATAAAATCCATTATGCCTATTTTCTTCTGTATCCTCACCAATCTTAATATAAATGGTATCCTTAATAAGCTCTTCCTCATAATCTATTCCCCAGTAAAAATTTGTAGCAAGTATATCATAATTATTCCCCTTTGCTATCCTGAAGGAATACTCAATATTGTCCTCTTGATGAGAAGGTTCAAAATAAAACTGGTCATTACTAATAGAAACTTTTCCTGGTTCAGAGCCATAGGAATTTCCAATTTCAAGTTGCGCTTGATTTTCATCAACATAAGTTGTTAGGTGATTATCTATGAAGAGACTAGTTAATTCCCCATTGATGAGCAAATCATAATAATTTTTCCCAATCCAATAACCCTGTGAAAAGATTTCCAAATCAACCTCTTTTTTCTTTAGATTTAGAGAGTCTTCAAATGTTTCATCTTTTGTGATAGGATTTGTCAATTCAGGTGATTTGGAATTTTCGCAAGACACCAAGAATACCAAGATTAGAATGAGGTAATTGGGGTACCCAATCATATAATTTTATGTTGTATTTATTTTAAGATAGGCCTAGACCAATTTCTAGATTACAGTTTTGCAAATTCTACTAATTGTTCAACGTCCTTAAGCTGTATCTCCTTTCGAGTATAATCTAAAATTCCTTTATTTTTAAGTTGGTTGAATATTTTGGATACGGACTCTCTAGAAGTAGCCAAGAGCTTGGCTATATCAGTATGCGTAAAAGCTAGAGGAAAAGTCAGTTCTTTATCATTTTCGAGGTGCAAATCATAGATAAAAGAGCTGACACGCCCTACTACATCTTTGCCTAGTAGTAGATCTAACCGACGTTGTATCTTTTTGAGCTTCCAGCCAATTAGCTTATAAATTGTTACCTCAAATCGTTCATTCTCTCGCATCAAATCACGCATTCGAGTCAGATTCATGGCACAAACACGAGTATTGTTGGTATAAGCTACAGCATACTCTGTTCGTTTATCCTTATCTAGTAAAATATGCTCCCCAAAGACTTCTCCTTTGAGCAAAATTTGCCGTACGATCTCATTACCATCATCGTCATAATTCACAATTTTGACTTTGCCCTTACTAACTAAATATACATTATAATCTCGTTGATCATGAGCGTAAATTATATCCTCTTTAGAGAACCCATTGCCAAGCTCCTTGTCATAATCCTTTAGTTTAGGAGGACATAGAATGTCATATAAGTTGATATTTGATAAAGTCCAATGCGTGCTCATCTTATCTATTCTTATTCACACCAATCATAAAAATATTCCTTATAATTATTACACAAAGAATCAGGAAATTCGACCATATCTCCAGCATGATAAATAGCATGATAAGCAGCATCTATCTGCAAGCTCAAATCATACACCTCTACAGAAGCACTATCTGCATGATAGATGCTATCCATTCTAGTAATCAAACTATCTAGATCAACATTATAATGCTCCTCTATATGTGCTGGCAAATCAGGCTCTTTATTGGTTGGAGACATCAATAAAAAGCCCAATACCCCGATCATCACAATCACCAGTCCTACTATCCTATATTCCAAATATAGTCCTACAACTAAGCCTGCTATAGTCAGGAAAACTAAGCCTCCCGCTAGGATTTTTCGCTGAGTAGACGACAATTTACTTTCTTCGCCCCGATTTCGTTCATGTTGGCTTCTAGGATCATCCACAAACCAGTTAACCACAGGTATTTTCCGCATAACTTGTGGATTCATATCTTTAGTAATAAAGGTCTCATCAGCACCTTTGTGTCGAGCAACAACCAACACTCCAATGATAAAAGGCAATAAAATTAGCTTACCTACACGACTTTTAGCCATTCGCATCCAAATCAAAGTGATTGGAATAAGCACCCACAAAATACGTATGATAGAATGAATATTGTATAATTCAGGGTGATCCGAAATTTCTTTATTACCAAAGAAACACTTCAACAGCCACCAATAGGAGGAGAATGTTAGTCCAATCCATTGCCCCAAAAAGCTAACATTTATGGTAGGTACACCATAAATCATAGCTATGATATTGAGCATAATAAAGAAGATAATTGGTGCCACTAAGAAGTACATGATGGTTCCCACCATACCACGTGTCACGTAGATAGCACGGTCTACCCCTTTTACCTCCATAAAGTTATTTAGACGAGATAGGATAAAGAGTAATAATAGGAATATTATCACCCAAAACAAGTAGCGCTGTGGTTGTTGTAAAACATCCCCCAGTAAATCACCCCACTTTTTATCTGTGAGTAAAAGGTATCCTATCATATATTATTTTAATTCTTAGGTCAACCTAAATATTTCCGCAATATTTCTTGCATCTGTTCAGGGTTAATATTTTGAACTACTTCTCCATTGCGAGCATAAGCGATTCGGCCAGTTTCTTCAGATACAATAAAGGCCAACACCTTTATGTTTTCGCTAATTCCGATAGCTGCTCGATGTCGCAACCCCATACTTTGAGGTATATTTGATCGTTTAGACACAGGCAAAACGCAACTAGCTGCTCTAATTTTATCTCCCGAAAAGATTACAGCACCATCATGCAGAGGACTATCTTTAGCAAAGATACTTAAAATTAATTGTTCTGAAATTTCAGAATTGAGCAAAACGCCTGAACTATACAAGCCCTCTAAGTTGGAACGATTAGAAAAAATCATCAAGGCACCTGTTTTAGTTTTTGCCATTTGCTCAGTAGCCCGTATAACCTCCCTTATATTCTTTTCTTTTTCGGGGTTTACTTGATCTGTAGAGGTTGCCGTAGGTTTTATTAGTCGATCTAAAAACTTAAATCGTGCTTGAAAGGAGCCTTCTCCCACAAACAATAAAAATCGGCGTACTTCGGGTTGAAACAAGACCAACAAAGCGATCATTCCTACACTAATAAACTGTCCTAAGATAGAAGACAATAAAGGCATCCCTAATGCACCAACTAACCACCACACACAATAAACTAAGACTAAACCTATAAAGATATTAAAGCCCAAACTCCCTTTGAGTAGCTTATATATCTGAAAAATTAGATATCCTACAATCAGAATATCCAATAAATCCCAAAAAGTGATGGTTAAAAAACCTATTTGAATTAGCCAAATCATGTATATACAGATCAATATACTCAACAATCCATAGGTTGAGCAGCGCTAATACTAACAAAAAATTGGCAAAAAGCATTCAATCTTCCAAGAAATTGTACCAAAAGGAATAGCGAAGCCCTAAATTGAAGAAGGTGGATTGGTTTAGGCCCCAACCCATACGAGCATAAATACCTAAAGAATGTAAGTTAGCACTACTCCCCTTTATGACATCTAAACTCAGCTCAGCAAAGTAAGTAGGAAAAAATGGTTGGTTGCTAGAGTTCCCTGTTTCTGGATGTTTATGCAATTCTGTCTTGATTAAGTTGACACCAGCTGCTATGCTAAACCCAGCACCTACAGAGTGTGCTCCACCAAAAAGGGAATATCTTAAGCTAAGTGGAATCATCAAGGCTCCTTTTCCATTTGTATTCTCTTTTCTAGTAGCCATTGGCATATATCCTGCACCTCCTTCGAGAGATAGCATCCCCATAGGCACTCCTATCCAAAAACCTAAGCCTAAATTAGGCATAACATTCACTGCTTGTCGAACAGATCGCTCTGGAGCAGCAATATTATTCCCTAGAGGTTTTCTGAAACTAGAATAAATATTCCACTCTCCTATAAGTCGAATACCAAAATCTTCAATTCCTCCAGTTTGCCCACAAGCATCATGTTGCGCACTACCTAGCAGCAGAAATGTCAGTATAAGTAAAAAATATTGTCTCATAAGTATTGATTTGAGAATTCTCAAAATAAACTATCATCGTAGAGCAAGACTTGATAAGTTTTGGGCGGATTCACAGGTAGTTTCTTAGGCTCAGCCATTGGATTATAGAGCAATTTAGCTCGCAATCCACTATTAAAAGTTAAAGCTGCATGGGCTGCAATTCCTACCCTAAAATATAAAGCCATTAGAGCAGTACCTTTATCATCTGTATCCCAACCAGCACCAAAACCTAAGTTAACCTCAGCCACTACCGTTGCATAAAAGGGGTTATAGGCAGGTTTTATATTGTTGGGATAGCGATAGAGACCATTTTTGCTCCATTGTACACCAAATCCCACCCCCACAAAAGAAGATAAGCCTTTATCCCCATCAAATGGGATAATCCCCCTAGCTACTACAGGAAGTGCCATAGCCCCTAAGCCACTATATTCCTCAAGATCTAAACTAAACGGTGCATAGTCTATTCCTCCTTCTATGTTTAGAAAAAAAGCATTGGGGCGCCCTACCCAAAAACCTAAACCACCAGTAGGCAATACATTAAATGCTTGCCCCACCGAGCGATGAGAACTACTAATGGTAGTTGGCTGCTGATACCATTGGTACAGACTATAATTCAGGTAAGCACTAAACCCCAGATGTAATTGAGCTTGCACAGCTTGTCCCCCTACTAAAAGGCTAAAAGTCAGCAAGATTGTTCTAATCTTCATATTTTTCTTTATTTATAATTTTTCCTGTTTGAACAAAGTAAACCATAAACATCCCACCCAACAATAGACTAAAAATTAGCCCCATCCAATAAATAAAATTAAGTTCGCGAATAGAACCTACAATACCCATATAGATGCTCATTATTCCAAAAAAGGTGAGTAATGCAATTAATGGTGCAGACAAAACTCCAAAAAAATTGCGTAAAAACTGTTGTTGGTTAGCTTGTTTCTTACTTTTTAGCAGTAATCTATTACTTGCAGATACACAAATAATAGGTGCTATACTATCTAATCCTAACAAAAAAGCTATTAAAGTATAGCCTGAGACTTGATGTCGAATAACGCTCAATATGCTCCCTCCTACAAAAAAGATTATGCAAAGCCCAGAGAATGTAGCAATAGCTGTCCCCATTCTATGATAAAATAGTACTTCTTCATCGAATTTAGGGTGTCTAGGTTCATCTAAGACTGAGGAAATATTTTTTTGCATTTGGGTTTTATAAAGGAGTATTATTAATAACTGAGTTAGTTTTCTTTTGATCAATTAAGAAGACTTGTTTTTCTTTCGCTTTTTTAATAAAGATTATGTAAGTGAAAATCAGACCGCACACACGCACATGCGAGCATCTGGAAATTTATGTAAAAAATATTATATTGCTAGATATGATGAATTATGCAACAATCTATCAAAACGAT
>JAAEPD010000365.1 GCA_024222455.1 Aureispira sp. | reverse complement strand
GTTTTATTTCTTCCGCAGAATTGTAATTGATTATGAGCACACAACCTCAAGTTCCCAAGCTTTCTTGCTTTTAGCGAATATTTCTATGGCTTGTCGCAGAATTGACTTCTCTAAAATTTAAAATTCCCAAACATCTTCTTAATAAGTTTAAGGTACTTAGAAAAGCAGTGGCTAGTTTATTAGAGGGAGATTTGAAAACAACACTAGAAACAAATCTTACCGATCCTTCTATTGTAAAAACAGAAATGAAAAATAAGATTTCTGTTGTTTGGAATAGCTTTATCAGCAATGCTGAGAATGCTCTACGATTTGAGATTATAGCTGACACTATAGCACCAAATCTGTTGACTGATATTAAAGCGTTTCAGAAAACAATTTCTGAAAAGGCACAGGGCCTGATAGAGGCTTCTAAATTAATGAATGTAGGAGATACTGTTAAGATCTCAGAGAATATGACAGAAGTTAGGAGTGCTTTGTCTAAGCTTAAGCAGCATATGAAAGTAAAGTATGAAGAAATAAAAGAGATAACTCAAAAACTGGCAACATTAGAAAAAGCTTGCTATGCTACAGATTCTCAAGAAGAAAAAGGGAGAATAATCGATGAAGTTGAAACCATAGCTAATTCTCTAAAATGGGAGCAGACTTGGGATCAGTTTTCTTATGCTTAGATCTTTAGATCAATCAATACCTAATATCTTATTTTGATAACAATGAATATGTGTTAACGCATATCTATATAAAAACAGATAATTATGCCAAAATTTCAGGCTTTAATTGAATTAAAAAAGGAATCAAGTTTTGCTACACCAGGGTCAGATGTAGCAGGGGAATACGAGAAATTACTTAATGGAATTAAGGAAGATTGTAGAACTCGAGATATTTTCTTCAAAAAATCATTGGCCACTCCTGCTAAGGGGGTAGATAAATTTGAGGCACATGTTGTTGGTATATTTACATCTGCGTTTCCTAAAACTAAGATAAATGACCATATCCTCACTGTAGCAGAAGGGGCACTAACTGTATTTATTTCAGCTCTTTTGAAGCATAAAGCTATTGAACATAAAATAGCCTTTTATGCACATGAACATCTAGAACCTCATAACAAGTCTAATCAAAAAGAATTAGAGGATGAATTATTAGAATTTGTCAAAAAAGACGCTAAAGTTTTTACCTCTTCTGTACAAGAAAAGTACAAAGAATTATATCTTAAAAAAATCCAAAGTTTAGAAACTGCCAAAAAACTTAAGAAGCTTGAAAAGCTAAGGAAAACAGGCAAACTATCGAAGGAAGAGAGTCGCAAAAGCGAACAAGAAATAGCTAAAAGCTTACCTAGTATAGAATCTGGACTGAAAAAATTGATACAGGAAAATGAGGATGTTGTTAAAAACATGGATGAAGTAATAGATCTATTTCCTGATGTAGATGCAGGTCTTGAAAAGTTAGGAAAAGATCCAGATGGATTGATAGCTAAGGCTTTGAGGCAGAAACTTAAGGAGTATGAAGCTCTTAAGGAGCAGTTGTTGTTAGAAGCGAAATTGAAAGAGAAACAAGAGCAGGAGCAGAAAGAATGGTTAATTCAGTATAGAAAAGATCTAGTAACAAATCTGACGCAAACATTAAATAGTGTATTCAAGGGAGATGCTGGAATGGCAACAGAGATTGTTTATAGTGTAGCTGGCGGAAAAGTAATAGAAGGACAGCTTTCTGATTTTCTAACAAAAGTAAGTATATGGGAGGCTTATGAACCTGCGGCCAAAGCTGCTATAAAAACGAAATTAGAGGGGTTAACTATTACTGCACCTAAAAAATTTAATGAGGATGGTAATGATACCTCTTTTAAAGAAGACTTAAGTACAGGAACAGATTTGCAAAGTACTTTTAAGAGTAATCTAGAAGGAAAAACCTTAGATACTGCTTCTGTGCGCAATAAACTTACTTTAGTTTCTGTAGGAGGTGGTAAACTTGAGTCGAAGCTAGTTAATGAGCATGTGAAAGATGTAGAATGGTCTGAGGTGAATTTATCGGGTACAGCTAAACTTCATAATAATTTAGATGCGGAGTTGAAGGCTTTGATAAAAGAAGTTGGTAATATAAAATTCCCTATTTCTAATGTAGTAGCTAAAGCAAAAGAAAGTAGATACCAAGTATATAGATTATTGGTAGAGGATTATGTTACTCCTCTAGTGTTATGGGGAATGGATGATTCTGGAGAAGGAACTATTGACGCTACATGGTTAGATGAGTGGGAAGAACACTTTAATGAGAATCCAACTTTTGTAAATTTACAAAACAAATTTAAGAAACTGAATTCCACCCAACAAGCAGAAAAGTTAGAAACTTATACAGATGATGTATTAACTCTAATAGGATATGAATATGGAGTAGATTATGAAGTAAGCCCTGCTATGGCAGAAACACTTTGTAGAAAATGGTTTATTGTTTCTGGCTCTAAGTTAAGCGCCTTTCAAAAGGCAGAATATGCTCAAAAAGTTACCGAGGCGATTAGTGAGTTGGCAGGTTTATCTGTTACTTTTGGTAGTTTGGGAAGTGCAATAAAAGATGTCAAGAAAAATAGTGGACAATGGAATGACTGGAAGGACTTGTTTGATAAAACAGATCAAGCATGGAATGGCTTTAAGAAGGCATCTGATACTGTAGGTTTAGCAGCACAGGCTGTAGGTGTTGCTGTTGATGTTGGAGTAGCGTACAAAGAAACGAAGTCCTATAAAGAATCTAAGGGTGATAGAGAATGGAAAGAAAGTTGGAAGAAAAAATTGGTTATAGGCTCAATCATAATTTCAATAGGCGAGATTAAAAATACGACAAAGGATATTACAGAGTATAAGGATTTGGAAATAAAATATTTTGGAGAAACAAATGACAAAGTTAAATATAATAAAGGTTATGTAAGTATTGAAAACTTCGGAAAAGTCATTTAATAGTTTTAAATAATGTCTGAATCTCCTCTGGAGAAAGGTTTTGTTCTTTAAAAAAACGTAACATAGATTCGTAATTATAAAGCTTTTGAAGCCCTTTAAGGAAGAAATATCGGG
>JAAEPD010000364.1 GCA_024222455.1 Aureispira sp. | reverse complement strand
TTTCATTTTTCATATCAACACAAATTTACATTATTTTTGTGTCCCGGTTTATTCAACCATCTCAGTCTCCCCATGCCAATCGAGTTCGTTGATCTATATAAAACCTACGAAGTCTTGATAATAATTGGTCTAACATTTCATAAATAGTTAGAGCATTTTCTAGAGTTTCTACTTGCTCATTTAGAGAATATTCTGCACGAAATACTTTGGCCCTAAATTCTAATAAGTCAATACTTATATTGATTGAGTTTGTTGATTCTAAAAGGCTAATATCTGGCAATTGATATTTATTATTAGGCTTAAAATCTGGCATTATTTGTTGCATAGCCTCTGTATTATACTGCAAAGATTGCCTAAAATCTGGCAATTTTAGATAATAAACAGACAGTAAACTATAAAACTCACTCCACTCTAAATTAGAGTCCTCATCATTACCTAAACTCAACTTACGAGCATACTCAACATATTTTTGAGCCATTTCTGTTTGAGAATTTTTCTTGAGCAGAATAGCTATTTGAAGCATTTTAGTTGCTTCAACAATAGGCTCTTTATCCTTTTTACCTAACTGCTGATAAGCTTCTAATGATCTCTGAGCGTAGTCTAATGCTCTAAGATCATCCCCTAACTTACTTTCCACCTCACTAATCCCACTTAACGCATCCACATACACTAGGTTAGTTTTTGGATTATTTTCTTTTTCATAAAATTCTACAACCTTTTTATAGGCTTTTATAGCATCCCAGTTTTTGCCCAAAGCTTCTAAAATCTTGCCTTTTTGACCATAAGCTTGAATCTTATGATAATCTGTAGCTGAAGCTGCTCTAAACAAAACCTTATTCAAGATCGTTAACCCTTTATTATAATCACCTAGTTTATTATAAGCCCTCCCTAAATAAATCCAAGCCGAAACCTCATCTAAAGAATTCTCAGCTTTAGTTTTCAACTGATCTAATTGATTAACAATTTCTTCATAATTTCCATTAAGATACAAAGAGTCTATTTCTTGAAAACTGATTATAGATGATTGCCCGAATCCACAATAGGTACATTGTATTACACACCATAATACACTGAAATACTTTATCATAAATTACATCTTGTTTTATAGATTTTTAATTTGAAGCTATATTCAATAATGTGCAATTCCCAAAGATGGGGGGAAGGAATTGGGAAGTAAAACTACTACTTCCTAGTCTTTAAAGATAGGACATTCTATTCATAACATGTACAATTCTTCCTTAAAGGAAGAAAAGAATATATATATTTTATACCGTTCAATTTATCCTAGGCAACAGAGATTTAATATCCTAAAAGCCATTTATTAAATAATCTTCATACCTTTGCCCAAAATAAAGGTATATGAGCTCAGAAAAATTATTAGTCGTTCAGTTTAATAAGGTAGATCAACAGAATTTTTATAAAACGCTACGTTCTAGGGTGAATGCTTATTTCGAGCAGAAAAAAAATACTAGACAAGGTAATTGGACTATGCATATCAAGACTATATTTATGCTTTCTGTTTATATAGTGCCTTTTATCCTAATCATGAGCAATCAGTTTCCGAGTTGGGCAAGTTACCTTTTTTATGCTGTTATGGGTTTAGGAATTGTTGGAATAGGAATGAATATTATGCATGATGCCATGCATGGTTCTTATACGAACAATCAAAAGTTGAATCGCTTATTGGGCTATTCTCTAGATTTTGTGGGAGGTTGCTCTAGCAACTGGTTTATACAGCACAATATATTGCACCATACTTATACCAATATCTATGGTTTGGATGCTGATATTCATGACAAACCGATTCTACGACTAGCACCTACTGGCAAATGGTCTCCAATCCATCGCTTTCAGCATATTTACGCACTAGCTCTTTATGGACTTTCCTCTATCAGTTGGGTTACAATGGGAGATGTCAGGCAATTATTATCCTATCGAAAAAGAGGCTTGGGCAAACAGGCTGGTCAAAATTTCAAGTTAACAGCTACAATCCTATTGCTGACCAAAGTAGCCTACGTTCTTACGTTTATATGCCTTCCAATATGGTTTACTGATCTAAGTTTAGGACAAGTGCTTTTAGGCTTTTTATTAATGCATGTGGTTGCAGGAGTTGTGCTAACTACTGTTTTTCAGCTGGCACATGTGATAGAACTAACCGAATATCCTACTCCTGATGCTGATGGAAATATAGAAAATACTTGGGCAATTCATCAATTGCATACTACTGCTGATTTTGCTAAAGATAGTCGATTACTGTCTTGGTTGGTTGGTGGCCTCAATTTCCAAGTGGAACATCATTTATTTCCTAATATTTGCCATATCCATTACCCCAAAATCTCCCCTATTGTAGAGCAGACGGCTAAAGAGTTTGGAGTACCTTATTTGGAGCATAAAACATTTGGGGCTGCTTTGGTTTCGCATCTCAAAATGCTAAAAAGATTGGGGCAGAAACCTGTAAATAGAAAAACAACAGCCCCATAAATGAGACAGCCATTTTTCTATTATCTTATCTTTTTATAAAAATTAATCACCAGAACGTGGATAATAAAACTCTATAATTTTCCAACCTTTTGGGGTTTGGGCTATTCTGAATGATAAGGCATAGTCCTCTGATATATAATCAGAAATAATATAGCCTTCCTTCCCATTTTTGAGTACTACAGGATACCATTTAGAGTCTTTAGGAGAGTCTGAAGTTATTGGAGGAAAGTCTCCTACATTTCTATTGAATGTTACCACTTCATAGCTTACCTTATCTACGATCTCCGATTTCACACTAGGCTCCTTACGCACATTCACATCTGTTCCTAATACTAAAAAATCCCCAATATCATCATAGAAACCTCCACTATACCCAAACCCAGCAGCAACAAAGGAAGGAGCTGTAAATACTTTTTTATATCCTGCATCTAACAGCCATTCTAAGGAAGCTTTAGAAGTTTTTTGTATGGCAAACCCAAAGGCTATGTTCTTCAATGCCTCTGACCAAAAAAGAGATTCTTGGTCTTTTCCTTTTTTACTAAAAAAAGTTTCTTCAAACATTTTCTTAGCATCATCTTTAGGGTCTTGAAAATTTACTACTGTGATATTCTCATCCAGCATTGTCAATAGTTTATCTTTATCCTTATTCAAGATAACGCCTACCAATTCCAGCTTAAATTTTAGAAAATCTACATCCTTGTAAGATTCATCCAATACATAGTTTTGAGCTTGCAGATTGCTCAAAAACAACATTGTTATTACTATACTAATTATACTTTTCATACTTATTTTATCTTATTTTTATAAAGAAGTTGTTTAAAAATTAACAAGGACCAATCGTTAGAAAAAACGTGCAGGTAATCGCCTTTTCCTTACCTTTTTCTGTATATCTAATTTGGATTTGAACAGCTCTTTTGCAGATTTCTTGGCTATTTTTAATCGTTTCCTCTAAATCCTCCTCAGACCAAGATTCATAATGGTCCATTCCTTTCATTCTTTTGAGAAAGTACTCATTTATCTCTCCCTTATCGGCAGTTGGTTGTGTTGGACAAGCTGCTAACACCTCTTCCTTAGCCCAAAATCTATACGTATCTTTAAATCCAAAACTATTCTTATCATCCAACTCTAATTTTTCCCATGCAGTATAATAATCTCCAGTAGATTCAACCTTAGGTTCTTTGGTATCGGCATCTATTTCATCAAAATAATAACCTCCATCAGATCCAAAACTGAGTGCATTTCTAAATACCGTACGCTCAAATACTTCTATTTTTTGTTTTTTAATATTTTCTATGCTTATCCGAGTATTTTCATCAAGTATTCCCTTATGATTAGAGCTACTTATCCAATAAGAATTAGGAGTTGCACCTTTTTTGAAGTTGAGTTCCTCAAAACCATAACAACCACTCATGAAATTTGGTGTAATTCCAATTGAAAAAGGTTCAATTTCAAAACTTTGGTTTTCAAAAGCATCTGTAACCAATTCTAACAAACTATGAAAATCTTTTGAAGTCTTGTCTGCATATCTTCTAACCCAAAAATTGACACACTGATCTACAGAAAATTTATCTATTTCATATTTTCTATTCCAATCCTCCCGACTTCCTGTAAGCCTTACAGTAGCCTCCGAACTAAGTTTTTCCTCATATTCTTTTATAGCTATTTGAACCTTTTCTTCGTTTTTAATAACAAGATTATAGGCAGTTTTATAAGTATTCAAATAGTCTTGTATTGAGCTATAATAAGCTGCTCTATACTTAGTTACCCATACTTTATCCGCCAATAATTCGGTCAACAACTTATTCAATTTTTTTAAAAACTTAGGGTTGTAATATCCAAAAGTAGTTGCTTCAAAATCCATTTTCTTTTTGTGAGGCCCTTTCAAAAAAATAGGTTCGCCAACCAAGCCTTCGGCTATTTCCAAGCTAAGATTTTTCTTTTGATAGAAGTAATGACCTCTGATTCCCTCATTCGGCAGCCAAGTTCTACTCTTGTCCCCATTCTCTTCGCTATGCATTTCGTTATAGCCCTTAAAGCCTCCTTCCCAAGCATCTAATACATTGGTTATAGTGGTTTTAAATTCTTGTACTTCTTTTTTTGATTGCCCTACTACATTCGAAATACAAATCCAGTTGAGAAATAAGATAGTAGTACTTACTTTAATTAAGTTGTTTAGCATGTTTATATAGTTTTAAAGTTGAATAAATTTCTTGCTTTCCCTTGATAAAGCTTGATACTCCAAAATTACTCCATTCTTTGTATAATAAGTTTTTCTATACAGTTTTATTATTATTAGGTATAACTGGCTTATTATTAGGTAACCATTTCATCCTAACACAAAAACGACTGCCTCATAGTGAGACAGCCGTTCTTCCTTAACCTCCTTACAATTAAGAGTAAACAAAACAATTCTTTATAATTTAATATCGTTGATTGCAGTAATCATCGCATTTCGATCTTGCTCTAGCAATTCCATCAAGCTAAAGATTTTTTCGCTCCAACCTGCCAGCTTGTACACATTTCCTTTGAAGACAGTAGTTCCACATCCACGTAAGTAAATGCTGTACACACGCACATTTGGATTTATCTTGCGATACTTTTCCCACAACTTATTGAAATCATCGCCACGACGTCCCTTAGTATCATACCAGCTACATCCAGTTCCGATTTGCATATCAGAGAAAATCACAATACGATCTACCATTCTGCGTTCCTTGATCAACTTTTCGAACATAGTGAAAATACCTGCTTCTGTACCCAATCCAACCTTTCCTCCTTCGGCATTCACCTTCTTAAAGTTGTCAAATAAGCCCTTCTTTCGATCCAATTTTGGCATAGCCAAACGGTCACCAAATAGCCCTACAACAGTATTATCGCAACGGCTCCAATACATAGTTGCAAACAAGTTGGCAATATCAGCAGTTTTGACCTTGCTCATAGCAGAAAGCGCAGAGCTACCTCCACCATCACCACGCATACTACCAGAGTTATCTGTCAAGATCACTGTTTCTCCAGATAGCAATGGCAAGTTGGCGATAGATAAGTTGATTGCTGTTTCAATAGCATTTAGTACTCGCTTCACTAGTTTAGAGTCCACAGTATCCTTTTCGAATACCAATGTTCCCTTTGTAGTGCTAGCCCCTTTTAGCTTCTCGATTTCTGCATAAGCAGACAAGAAACGGAATGGAAATTGACGAGAACGACTCACTGCTGTTGGGTTAGTTAAGTAACCTAAAGCCTTATCCATCGCAGCCTCAGAGATACCACTTGTAATTAAGTTACGCAAGTTGCGTAGCAAAGCCATATAGCCCATCTTTCCAGATAGAATCAAGCCTTCCCATGCTTCACGCTTGGCAGTTTCCTTAGTCGCTTTATCTCCATCAGCCTTACCAGCCTTTGTCAATTGAGCTTCCCAAGTTTTTTCATTACGCAAAGTATCTTCGATCAAAGCCTTTAAGGCCTCTTTGTTTCGTTGTACTGGTTTTGGGTGAACAAGGTTAGCCAAATCAACCAACTTCACATCTCCCTTTGCACGACGGTATTTAGCCAATTGGTAAGCATCAAAACGCTCAAAAGCTTTCGCAAATCCCTTCTTCATTGCATTTGGCAACGTTTTCCCGCCCTTAGCATAGTAGTACGCTACAATTTCGAGCATATCGTCTGGACGTACAACTATACAGTTATAGAACTCTTTAGCCCATTCTTTTCCAGATAAATAAGCAGCCAATTCTGCTGCCAATACATGCGTGATAGAACGCATATTGAACTCATCACGTGCAAAGATAGCTGCCTTAGCGGCAAACATTGGGTCTACCTTAGCTAATAGAGCCAACATAGCTTTGATTCCCTCTCCAGAAGAGCGGTAATAAGAATCCTCTGCAAAGGATGTTAATAGCAAAGAAACTAGTTCAAACTTTGCGTCATACTTATAGGCCTTAGCGCCCATATAGTTAGTAGTTTCTCGCTTCTTTCGCTTTAGTAAGTTGAACTTAGCCATCTTAGTTATTCGTTTTTAAAAATGAACAAATATTGGTTTAGCGTTGAACAATTAAATTGCCTATTAATCAAAGGGAATCGAACCCCTATCTGCTATTACTAGCTGTTCTGCCATTGAACTATAATTCCGAAGTAACGCTATACCTCAGTATCACTAGACGCACAAGCAGGACTCGAACCTGCATCCTTCAGCTTATGAGGCTGACGAGCTACCTTTGCTCTATTGTGCGTGTTTTTTCATGGTTTTAGTCTTAGAATTACACACTTTTGTCTAAGGGCTATTACTTTTTATCTTGCTTGGTATTGTGCTTGATTTATGCAGACTTCATGTTTAATATTTTCTAACTCAAAGCCTCTAAGATTATGAAAGCTCCTATTCTCAATCGCCTCCTTATCCTTTGTTCTTTATTACTAATTGGTCAACTGACATTTGCTCAAGGTAGCCTAATTGGATTAGGAGAGGCTCTAGCTAATGGAGTTAGACAAATATTTTTTGGTGTTATAATTTTTGTGCTAGTAATCGCAAAATTCATTGATGTGATGAAAGATGACGCTAAATAACATCTAGGTTCTCACAGTGGACAAATAATTCTACTTGCCCACTGCTTCACCTTTATTATTTTTCTACCTATAGATTTCTGCAAACAGACGGTCTAATACAGCTTAGATATTTCACTGTCGTCGAGTAGGCCTATTTCAGGTTTTCTACAGTTGTACTTTCTTGATCTTGTTAACCAATGCACGTGGATCTGTTTCTAGCAATTGCATGATGTCAAATACCTTGTCGGAGAACCCAGCTAGGCAGAAAACTCTGTTTTCTGGGAACTGCATTGTTCCATAACCACGCAAATCGTAAGAATAGATATATGGGTTAGCACCTGTATGCTTTTGGTAATCCTTTAGGGAGTTACCTGGTGCGTAGTACCCCATCCATCCTTGCATATCAGAGAAGATCACAATACGGTCATAAGCCTTCTTGGCAGTCTTAAAAATAGACTTAAAGTCTGTACCGTGTCCTACTTTATTCTTACGGTGGAAATCAGCTGCAAAACTTGTCACAGAATCTCGCAAGTTGTATTGGATGTATCGAGCATTTGTACCAAATTCCATCAAGTCTGCATTGCTATTTTTAGCTAGGATCATTCCGAATGCAGCACCCATTTCGGAGCATTGCATATGTTCTGAACCTGCTACTGGGCTACACATAGAACCAGAGTTATCCACTACAATCAATGTGTTTTCCATAGCTGGAGCGTTGGCACAAGAAATTTCGATAGCCTTATCCAAAGCAGCTGCGATCTTACGAGCAATAGCTGTCTTTTCCTTGTTGAATTGCTTGAAAGCAACTAAGTAACGGAATGGCATAACCAAGTTACGAGGGCTTTGGATACGCTTAGGATCAGTTAAGATCGCTAGCGCCTTATCGATCATAGCTGGAGCTTGCTCTGCGATGTTACGCAAGTTGCGCAATAGTGCAAAGTATCCAATCTTGCCAGATTCGATCATTTCTGCCCAAGCAGCTTTCTTTAATTCTGCCTTTTCTGTATCAGACTTAGCTGTTTGACCAGCTTTTGTCAACTTAGCTTCCCAAGTATTTTGAGAACGTAGTTCATCGTCAACCAAGTTTTTCAAAGCTTTTTCGTTACGACCTGTTGGTTTTGGGTGAACAAGGTTCACCACATCAATCAACTTCACAGATTTGCTGTTTCCACGATACTTAGCCAATTGGTAGGCATCAAAACGGTCAAAAGATTTAGCAAAGCCCTTCTTCATTGCGTTTGGCAATGTCTTACCACCTTTAGCATAGTAGTATGCCATGATTTCTAGCATGTCGTCTGGACGAAAGATGACCTTATCGTAAAAACTCTTAGACCAAGCCTTTCCAGATGCATAAGCAGCTAGTTCAGCAGCCAATACATGTGTGATGGAACGCATACCGTACTCTGTACGAGCAAAGATTGCAGCCTTTGCCGCAAATTCTGGATCAACTTGAGGCAATGTATTGACTAAATCTTTGAATGTATCTTTTGCAGAACGGTAATACTGATCTTGTGCAAAAGATGTTAGTAGCATAGATGCTAGCTTCATTTCAGCACTCATCTTATATGCTTGTCCACCTGCAAGGTTTTTAGTCTTTTTGGACTTCTTTTTAGATACTTTATTAAACAATGCCATTATCCTCTAGTTTGCGAGAAAAACTACGCTTCCTCTAGATTAAAAAATTGGTTTTACTTTCTTAATAGTCTGCTCCCAAAGAATCTAGGAGCATGATTCCAAAGATCAATACCCAGATCATGATTAAAAGTGTTTTGTTGGTTGCTAAACGTTATAATCTTAATAGTTTTCTGTTTTTTAGCTCTTAACAATCGCTTACGAAAATTCAGCAAACTATAGAGACATAACAATCCCTCCCCAAATACTTCAAGTATTTAGAATTAGAATCTCTGTCAAAAATTAAATTAGTCGCACAGATCGGACTCGAACCGATAACCTTCAGCTTATGAGGCTGACGAGCTGCCATTGCTCTTCTGTGCAAGCTTTTCTGAATGAAAAATGAATAATTAAAAATGTAGAATTATTCAACTCATTCTAAGTTCTTACCTCAAGTAGGTCTAAGCTTAAATAATTTTGATCATCAAAATTTTCAAAAGCGCTTTATATAGTTTTTGCAAAAAACTATATAAATAGACAGCTTGTCTATTATAATATCTAGTACTCCTGGTGGGATTTGAACCCACAACCTTTAGATCCTAAGTCTAACGCCTCTGCCAGTTGGGCTACAGGAGTATTTTAGAGCAAATGGTGGGGTTCGAACCCACAGTCTTCTGATTGGAAGTCAGGTGCCCTAGCCAATTGGGCCACACTTGCTTTTTTGAAAACAATTTATAAATCTAGTGGAGCTGATGGGACTTGAACCCACATCCTTTTCCGTGCAAGGGAAACGCTCAGCCAGTTGAGCTACAGCCCCAGATAAAAGTTCTTCTATTGGTTGAACTTTTGAGGTAAAAAAAGTAGAAAAAGGTTGAGACTACACCCTCTATGCCGATACCTTTGTTGCATTATCCTAGAGCTGCGACCCTCTAGATTCTCAACTTGTCCACACTCCAAGAGTGTTTATCGACAACGCCGCCTTTTTTTGGAAAGTGTGGCAATTCACTTGTCATAATGCACATTCTCGACTTTGATCTTTCCCCCTACCCTTGTCAAGGGCATTCAGCTCCGCTTTTAACGTTTGCTTAGAGTGCAGATTTCCATCAAACCGCTTTGGCCTTGCGAGCCGTGGCAGCTCTCTGTTCGGACCAGGTCCGCTGAGAATTAGGCGTTTTGGTTGCACATTACCGATCAGGTCTTTGCAAAATATTGTCTAAGAAATGGGAATTGAACCCAAACCTTCTGATTAAAATTCAGATGCTCTGCCATTGAGCTTTTTCTATTCCACGGAGTCGTGCCCGATCAGCTGCTTCATACCCTTTTGGGGCACAAAATACAACACGCCTCATGCGTTTCGGCTTTCCTGAAGCCTACTATACCATACTTCAAGACTACTTTGGCCCTCAGACCTTTCACCTTTTGTATTTAATCGTAGCATTTACATCGGTTTATGCTCACACAACGATTCTACATCTTGTCCAATCAGAACCCACTAGGTTGGTATAATATAGTCTGGATACCACTCCAATTGATTGCTCACCGTTAGCCTACAATCTATCCTTGCCCAAGGGACTATATTACCTAGCTTCGTCCTACATTCTCCAGCAGAACTGAAGACCTCAATGGGGCATCGAGGCAGGATGATGCTTGCTTGAATGGACCATGATACCAATATCTTGGCAGGAGGGTGTGGAACCACTTCCTCTTAGCCACCTCACAGTGACCTATCCTTCATTCCTCTCCAAGGAAAGGAATAGCAATTCAAGCATTGCATTAGATCTTGTTTAGACTTTTATATTTGGGCTACAAAAAAGATCTTTTTGTCTAAAATTGCGTTAATTTCTCGTCCAATAGCCCTGCTATTTAACTTAAAATTGCCTTATTTATACACAAAAATCTCACTTTTTCGCCTACAAAATAAAAATCAAAACAAGCTCTTAATCTTTATTATCTTAATTTCAAAGAACATTTTTAGTATGGGTAGCAGGACTCGAACCTGCGACCACTGCGTCCCAAACGCAGCATTCTAACCAACTGAACTACACCCATATTTATTCAAGTCTGTCTAAGCTTGAAAGGATTTGAGCATCAAACCTTTCAAAAGCGTTTTTCGAAGTTTCAACAAAAAACTTTGAAAATAGACTGCTTGTCTACTATAACATAACAGTACTTCTGGTGGGAGTCGAACCCACAACATTTAGAGTCTAAGTCTAACGCCTCTGCCAGTTGGGCTACAGAAGTATTTTGAATAAAGAATGAATAATTCAAAATGAAAAATAAACACTCTCCAATATTTAACTCTTCTAAAAATCAAGTCTGTCAGAGCTTGAGAAATTTGATATATCAAATTTCTCAGAAGCGTTTTTCAAAGTTTTAGTAGAAAACTTTGAAAACAGACAGCTTGTCACTGATATAGTTGAGCAAGAGATGGGTTTCGAACCCATAATCTTCTGATCGGCAACCAGACGCCTTACCTATTTGGGCCACTCTTGCTTATAAAAAAATAGTATGGATAGCAGGATTCGAACCTGCGACCACTACATCCCAAATGTAGCATTCTGACCTGACTGAACTATATCCATATTTTGAATGAACAATGAACTTATTCTAAAAATCAAGCTTGTCTAAACTTGAACAATTTTGATACTCAAAATTTTCAAAAGTGTTTTTCTAAGTTTTAGAAGAAAACTTTGAAAATAGACTGCTTGTCTACTATAATAGTATCCTTGGTGGGAGTCGAACCCACAACCTCCAGAGTTTGAAACTGACGCCTCTGCCAGTTGGGCTACTAGAGTTTCTTTTAGATCAGATGGTAGGGATCGAACCTACAACCTTCGGAGTCAAATTCCGACGCTCTGCCTATTGAGCTACATCCGAGTATTGTTATTTAATTTTCATTTCTATATTTTAGTTTTTGCAAACCTAAAAACACTTGTTCTTGGTTCCTTCTGTCACTTTCGAACGTTTCTTGAAATGATGTTTAATTTTCATTTCTATTTTTTAGAAATAAAAAAAAATTGAACAGTGCCACTTCTTTTGGTTGATTATATCTTTTTCATTCTACACTGTAAGTCAGTTACGCGTATATATCAACAACTTAGAAGTTCTATTAAAAATTGATTTCTTCGTTATCAGCATTTTCTGTTTTTGGGTATTCTATGCCATAAGTTGGCTGTACTTAATGCTGATTTTTCTTCTTCAATAATACTTCGCTACTTTTTAGCAAAATATAGTTTTAACCTATTCAATTTTTTGTCACCCATACGGGAGTCGAACCCGTATTTCTACCGTGAAAGGGTAGGGTCCTGAACCATTAGACGAATGGGTGATTCTATTTTAGTTTAATCGTCTGTGAAGTTTTTCTAATCGATTGATTAGAAAAGTTTACTGCTATTTTGAGCTTGATAAAGTCAAAATACCTAGACTATTATACTGTTACTGTAACCACAAACCTCTTGTAGGTTTATCTTGCAGGGGCGGTAGGACTCGAACCTACGACCTATGGTTTTGGAGACCAGTGCTACCACCAGCTGAGCTACACCCCTGTGTTATTTTTCAAATTTTAGCGGAGGATACAGGGATCGAACCTGTGAGGGTATTACCCCAACCAATCCTTAGCAGGGATGTGCCATTTCCACTCGGCCAATCCTCCGTTTGCTGTTGTTTTGTTTATTGATAATTTACTATCTTACTGTTTTCTGCAAAAACATTAAGACCACTATATCTCTGTAGTTGACCTTCATCAACTACTTTCGAATATTTAATAAATTATGTTATTCACAATTCACCATCTTATCATTTTTGTACCAAAACTGTTAAGAGCATTTTATCTCGATAGCTGAACACATTTAACTATCTTCGAATATTTGGCAAATTGAGTTCTTCAATATTAATCTTTTGATCTTTTATCAAATTTTCTGGCGGAAAGGGTGGGAATCGAACCCACACGAGTCGTTAACTCCTAACGGTTTTCAAGACCGCGGCCACCACACAATTGGCTTGCCTTTCCGTGTTGTTTTTTATTAGAGGAAGATACAGGAATCGAACCTGCACAGGTTTTACCCTGACCGCAACTTTCCAAGCTGGTACTTTGCCTTTCAGTCAATCTTCCTTTGTTATTTGTTTTTTTATAATCTGCTATCTTAAAATTTTCTCCGAAAATATTTAAGACCATTATATCTCTGTAGTTGACTATCATCAACTACCTTCTAATATTTAGCAGATTATGTTCTTTTTAAAGCTTCTTTAAGCTCTAAAACAAGCAGAGAACCAATGGTATGCGTGTTGTTTGCAATCTGGAAAATCGAAGTAACGCTACACCTCACTACTGCTATAGTTTTCATGTCGGGACGGTAGGAATCGAACCTACATACAACAGTTTTCAAGACTATTTGCTAAACCATCGAAGTAACTCTAATCGCTCAGTGCTTCTTGATGAAGACGAAATGCAAGAGAGTGTTAATTTCTGTATTTGCATACGTCCCGATATTTTAAAAGTTTTCTATAAAAAAACTAGTGGGCATGGTAGGCATCGAACCTACACCACTCTGATTAAGAGTCAGATGCTCTGCCAATTAAGCTACATACCCATGTCAATGAACTAAATCTTATTAGTTTTAAATCTTACTGTATTCCTTTTGAATACTAAATCTTGCTAACTGTACTCATTTCAGCTCCATACGCAGGAAGTATGCAAAGCCAAAAACAATCCTATTGTACAGTTTTATTGATAGATCATAAGTTGCCTAAACAACCATTTTCTATACTAAAAACGGTGGAGAAAACCGAAGAGGGTTTGAGTTTACACCTGCCCCATGTTTTATTCCTAAAATATGGTGGAGCAGGTTGGAGTCTAACCAAAAAAGTACCGAAGTAACCCTTCTTCTTACTGCCACATTAGGGTGATCGACAGGATTCGAACCTGCGATGGAATTGTCTCTCCAACGGGGTCACAACCCGTTCGCTTTAGCCACTCGCGCACAATCACCGTGTGTACATTTCTGTATTTGTCATAAAACTTTTTCTATGGTAGTGACGACGGGATTCGAACCCGCGAACCTAATAATAATTGGACCAGATTGAAAGCCTGGCTACGTTGGCCACTTGTATACATCACTATCTAAATACTGTTCCGTAGAACATTGCGGTATCACTTCGATTTGAACGAAGGACCTCTGGGGTTTCAAGCCAGTGCTCTTACCTAGCTGAGCTATGACACCGTAAAAAATCTGTTGACTCGGTGGGACTCGAACCCACATTACCTCTCCAGGCCCGGATTAAAAGTCCGGTGCATAAATCCATTCTGCCACGAGCCAAGTTTTTAGAAAAAAAATAGAGCCAACAGTGAGACTCGAACTCACAACCTGCTGATTACAAATCAGCTGCTCTAGCCAATTGAGCTACGTCGGCAAAAAATGGGTGGGCGCGGCAGGTCTCGAACCTGCGACCCTCTGATTAAAAGTCAGATGCTCTAACCAACTGAGCTACGCACCCATCCGAAAATTTTGAATACTTTAATTTTAAATGATTAATGATTATCTACTGTATTGTCATCTACAATATTCTACTCAAAACTTTAATCTACATTGAAGCCTTTGCTAACTATTCTAGCTTCAGTGTATTAAACATTCATAATTCAGAAATTCAACATTTTCAAAAACACATGATTAACCTCTGCGGACCGGGTGGGGTTCGAACCCACGACATCTTGATTAACAGTCAAGCGCTCTGACCGACTGAGCTACCAATCCGTAAAAAAGTGGAGAAAATAAAAATGAGTATATATTCAGACCGTGCTCTAACCAACTGAGCTATCTTGGCTTTCTCTTTTACATTAAAGTCATTTTGAACAACCGAATTTTCGAACCAGGAAAACTATTGTTTTGTCTTGTTTTGTCTTAGTCTACTTTATTGTTTTTTGATTTTAGCATTCACTCTCGAAAATTCAATAAGGTAGAAAAGAAGGACAATAGAGTTCTATCAGTTCATTCTTTCTTTTAATGTGTGTTTTTGAGCCAAGAGTAGGACTCGAACCTACGACCACGGGATTACAAATCCATACGAAGTAACTCAAATTTTCGCTACCACTAGAAGTTTGATATTCAAGGCCTTCCTACTTAATAGGAGCTTAAACTACTATTGTAAAAACCTAGAAAATCAGTGTGAAGATGACAGGATTCAAACCTATACCTATCTCATTAGAAGTGAGATGCTCTATTCAGTTGAGCTACATCTCCAAGCTAGTGTTAACCATCTGTTTTTTTTGAACTATATAAAGCAATATAACTGGCAGAGAAAACTGTATAGAGTATTTTGACGCTGATTGTTGCACTCATAGAGCACAATACTTAGCACTAGAAGTTGTTAGATTCCAATTACAAAATCTTTTCTAGCAGAGCGAATCTTTCACCCGAAGGCTACCTTAGGACCGTTATAGTTACGAAGTAACTCTTGAAGAGCTTGTTTAAAAACAGGCTCAATACTTACTACTGCCATTGCTTTTTTTCTAAAAACTGCGATTTCAAATTATTATAAATATGGAGAAACTTGAAATAGAGTGTCTTTTACGCTTTACTGTTAAGCTACGCTCGCCAAATAGATAAAAACAATTTGGGGCGAGCGACGGGAGTTGCACCCGCATCTTCAGAGTTGGAATCTAATACGAAGTAACTCTAACTCTCACTGCCATATTTAAATCTTTAGTCTAAATACTTGTTATTTAAACTGTTGGTGAAGATGGTAGGAGTTGAACCTACGCTCTCTTGAGTATCAGTCAAGTGCTTTAACCGACTAAGCTACACCTTCATTTAGTGGGATT
>JAAEPD010000363.1 GCA_024222455.1 Aureispira sp. | reverse complement strand
GACAAGCCAGTTGCTGTTGCTTGATGAACGGTTGTTAATAAATAATCTGTGTATAAGTCTAATTTATCTTGCATCTCATAAAGTTAAACTTTCTACCTTACTTTTACTAAATCTATGCGTAACTTGAGTTAATAATAAAAAAGCTCTTGAGGATCCTTTGGTTGTCCTTCCTGCCAAAATGAATAATCCACCTGCTATAGATGGACCTACCAATCCAGCAGCAGCAACTAAGGCACGAGGAATACCTCCCCCAACTCCTGAATGCCAAGCTACACCAGCAGCATTGGAATATATCTCTAACTTTAAGAAACTCCCTCCCAACAAAATAGCCATCAAACCATGCCCCATTTCATGTATGTAGGTAGTAAGGATGACAAAAGGCCACAAAATGTAGTTTCCAAATGGAATAATGGGCAAAAAGAAGGTGACTAAACCTGCTAAAACTAATAAGCCAAAAGCTTTTCCTTGTTGTTGATCTAGAGAGGTCATTATTATTGATTTTAGAGGTTGTAAAGAGTTTTTTTACTGAAATAGGATATAGTACATTGTATTCCTTAATATACAATTATTATCTTATTCTCTAATGAACTTATATTAAGTAGCTTTAATTACTTATTTGTAGTTTAAGTTTACTCATTCTGCTTTTTCTTGCCTAAAGAAAAAGGCTATTTTGCAAAAAATAGATTTGTGGTTAACAGATATACTCTTTATTGCAATCACCAAATGAAGTTTAAGAACAAAAAGGTCAATGTAAATATTGCAGATAAAAAGTTTATTCACCTCAATTTTTTTTTGGGAACTTCAAAAAATAAGCATTTTATAAGTTGTTTAGTTGTTCCAAAAGCCAGACCTTTTCAGTAAGCAATTCTTCCTTCTCAATCTCTCCTTTGAGCTTCAATTTAGCCTTTTCTGAAAAGGGGTTGATATTGACCAAACGTTGAGTAAATCGAATAATATTATTATAATTTTTTTTGTGGTAAACCAATTTTTTTGACGACTGAGATAGGTGCGAAAACGATTGAGTAAACCATCCAATAGTTGCAATTCCCTCAACTCATAATAAATCTTGAGTAAGAGCATTTTTGCAGATAAGTTGAGGTGCAAATCTTCAAAATCATCAGCAACCAACAATTCTTCTGCTTTTTGATATTCTTGTTGATGAAAGTGCCATCTAGAAAGGTTATAATCAGTATAAGCCTGTTTTGTTTTAGAGGGTAGATGTAAGGTGTATTTATGTATAAAATTCCACGTCCAATCATATTTTTTAAGCCCCAAGGCTACTGCAACAATATTGGTAAATGCAAAAGGGCTAATTTTTCCACTCTCCAAAAGAACATTTCTCTTTAAGGCTTCTTCATACAACTCAAAGGTTTCTTTTATAAATTCCCATTGGGAATCAGATAATAATTCAAATGATGTTTTCATAATCTTATATTTTTGGTAGAATACAATTTTATGAATCTAATGAATTTACATTTATCTGGTTCCTATTTTTGTTATCAATTAATTTTTAAACATGTTCTTAGTTCAATTAGTAGATGTTTCTAACAACATAGAAAATTTATTAATCAACCTTCCTAAGGATAAAGTGACTTTAAAAACCTCTTATAATGATCAAATTTTGATTAAAACAACTGTACGTTTATCTGTGGAAGATGACAAATTGATGGATTATTTAGCAGATAAGGGTAGGTATGATGTCATGAAGGAAAATAAAGCTACTAATCATCTTGCTTTGATGTCCACCCCTCAATTATATGGTGAAATTGCTGCAAAAAATGGTGTTACCATAAAAGAACACATCAGTTATACTATATATGTACCTAACAAAAACTTGCAACAAATACGCATAAAAACGCCTAAAACTATCGAAATCAGTGTTTTAGGATATTAAGCATGGCTTTCAAAACAAGAAAATGCCCCCTGAAAACCCATTTACCTAGAAATTACTTCTATTCACTCAAAAGACAAGTACATTCACCCAAAAGGCTTTATTTATCGGCATTTTAGCACGATTTTTACACTTAATGAAATATTTACAAACACATAATAAAGTCATGAAAATAGTATTCACCCTCAGTCTAGTTTTTACCTTATTTATAGCCATTCAGAGCACCTCAAATGCACAAGTTCAACAACGTACCACTGAGCATATCACATTCAATGAAGATATAGAAAGTTTACACTTTCGACTTCCTAAAAAGGATGTAGAAATCAAAACAACCAAAGGTTCAAGAATATTGATAGAAGCTCAAATTACTCTATCAATTGGAGAGGTTAAATTATTAGATTTCTTGGTTAAATCAGGTCGCTATAATTTCTCCATTAAACAAGATAATATACAAGAGAGTATTGAAATTACCAACGTTGCTCCATCAAATGGAGTATTGATTAAGCAAGGAAAAGAGATACAAGAAACTATAAAACATACTATATATGTGCCTGTAAGCCAAGTCAACAAGGTCCATATTGGGCTTACAGATCTTAGTATGATGAGTGCTCTAGATTAACCCCTTCTTTTAGTTCAATACATTTTTGACAGTTAATTTTTGTCCATATCTGGAAATCATAGGAATATCTTATGGTTTCCTATTTTTTATTAAAAATGTTAAATAACCTCCTATTCCTAAACTTTTAGTTAAAAAACTAGCACGGTTTTTTCTGTAAAAAAGAAAAAAAACAATACTCACTTTCTAATTTCAACAACCACAAACCTAACCCAACACCCTTCACTTTAGCAATCAAAAAAAATAAAATCGATTGCTAAATAATGCAAGAAATAAAAAAGAAAACACCAGTGTTTGGTACGTTTTGCTCTACTAAAGGGCTAAAGGATTATCAAACCACTCAAAAAACAGTATTCTATGAAAAAACTAGCAATCATCTGTTGTGTGGTCAATCTTTGTCTATTGACTTCTACTGCTTTTGGCCAAGCAGAAAAAAAAATAGGGAAACATGTTACACTCATGGAAAGTGTAGATCAACTAATTATTCAACTACCTAAAAACAAGGTTGAGGTCAAGGAGATCAAGGGTTCTAGAATCCTAATTGAAATTCAAATTACACTATCAAGTGGAAACCTTCAGTTATTAGATTATTTGACTAATGCTGGTCGTTATGAGGTAGCAGCCAAGCTCAATCAAGGAAAAGAGGCTTTACTAATCACAAAAGCTGCTAAAAACAATAATATTATTATACAAAAAGGTAAGGAAATCCATGAAGACATTAGTTATGTAATATATGTGCCTTCTAATCAACTAAACAATATACATATAGATGATGTAGCTACAATGGGTTTTGCAGACTTGAGTAATGACTAATTTTCTGTATAAAATCTAAACAATCAGAACAGGAAACTGTAAATATGTTTTTACAGTTTCCTGTTTTTATTTATAACCACTCTTTTTCTCTATACCAAGCCACAGTTTCTTCAAAACCATCACGAATAGCCATTTGTTGTTTATATCCAATTTGTTCTACAGCTTTCTTAGAACTACAAAACCAAGAAGGTTCTGTTATTCGTTTTGCTCGTACCCAATTCAAGTCTACATCAGATTTAAACCATTTCTCCCTCAAAGAACCTACAGCTCCAATTGTATACAACAAAAACTTAGGAATTACTACCGAAATTGCCTTTTTTCCAATTACTTCTGCAGCTAAATCTCCTAATTGATGCCAATTGTATTTTTCCTCTGAACCTAAAAAGAAAATCTCATTATGCCCATTTTTGTGTGTATTTGCCAAATACATCCCATTCACTAAATCATTGACATGCACTAAGCTCAACTCCTTAATTCCAAAGCCCATTTTAGGTTTAATTCCACCATTAACAGCCTTAAAAAAAGCAAAGATCTCAGTATCTCTTGGCCCATAAACACCAGGTGGGCGCACAATCACCACAGACATACGATCCATATATTTTTTTGCAACCTCCTCTTGGGCAACCTTACTAGTTCCATAAGGCTCTTTAGGTTTTAGAGGACTAGTTTCATCCAACTCCCCTCCTTTTGGAGCAGGTCCAGTCGCAGCCATACTACTTGTCACCATAACACGTTTCAAGTTTTTGGCTGTTAAGCAAGCTTCCAATACATTTTGAGTCATGTTCATATTGCCTCTAACAAAGCCTTCTGGAGCAAAAGCTTTTACCACACCAGCTATATGGTAAACATAATCTGCATCTTCAACTACTTTCTTGAGTTCCTCCACATCTGTCAAGCCACATCTATACAATTCAACATTTTTATCATCCAACCACTTTGTATTACTCGTTTTTCGAATAATGCAACGCACTATATAGCCTTTTTTTAGTAAAAAATCGGCCATATGGCTTCCTACAAACCCATTTGCGCCTGTTACTACAGCTATAGATTTATTGGTCTTTAAGTTTTGATTATCAGTCATATATACAGGTAATATTGTTATACAATGTCGCTTAGTAAGCGAAAAATTCGCCACAAATCTATGTGTTTTGCTGAAAATAATACTAATTTTGTCCGACCTATATAAAAACCAACATTTAATTCAATGAGTGTTCAAAATCAACTCATTACTTCAAATGTTTGGTTCTTTTTTTTTACTCTAGACTGTTTTATAACAAAATAAAACACTGTAAAACAACAGTCTATCTTAAAACCATTACAACTTATGGGAATAGAGAATGTAAAAACTTCGCTCCCTTCACTATTTGATAAGTGTCAGGATTATACTTATGCAGATGATGTCAAAAAGGCTGGAATTTATCCTTACTTCCGCCCTATTGAAGAAAGCGAAGGCCCAGTAGTACGCATGGAAGGCCGTGAAATTATCATGGCAGGATCTAATAACTACTTGGGATTAACAGCCCACCCCAAAGTAAAAGAAGCAGCATTAGCTGCCCTCAAGAAATATGGATCAAGTTGCTCTGGATCTAGATACCTTACAGGTACTATTCCTTTGCATGAAGAATTAGAGACCAAATTGGCTGCCTTTGTAGGTAAAGATGCTGCTTTACTCTTTAGTACGGGCTACCAAACTAGTCAGGGTGCTATACAGCCCTTAGTCAAAAGAAGTGATTACATATTCTCAGATAGAGATAATCATGCTAGTATTGTTGCGGGTAATCTAATGGCAAGAGGTGGTGTAGGGTGTGATGTAATTCGTTACAAACACTGTGATATGGAAGATCTTGAAAAACGTCTAAAAAAGCTACCTCTAGAAGCAGGCAAGTTATTAGTAACAGATGGCGTTTTTAGCACCTTTGGAAATGTAGCCAAACTTGACGAAATATCTAGATTAGCAAAAAAATATAATGCTCAAACTTTGGTAGATGATGCCCATGCTTTTGGTGTTATAGGTGAAGGTGGTCGTGGTACTGCTAGCAAATTTGGTGTGAATGATGATATAGATATGGTAATGTGTACATTTAGCAAAACATTAGCCTCTTTAGGTGGTTTTGTAGCTGGAGATGAACGTGTTATCAACTACCTTAAACATCACTCTCCAGCGCTTATATTCAGTGCATCACCTACTCCTCCATCAGTAGCAGCAGCATTAGCAGCATTAGATATTCTGATAGCAGAACCAGAACGTGTAGGACAATTGCGCAAAAATGCAGATTATGTGCGTAGAGGTTTGGTAGATGCTGGTTTCAATGTTATTCATGGGGAAGATGGCGAAACAGCTATTGTCCCTGTATTGATAGGAGACAACAAAAAAGCCTTTGGTTTATGGAAAGGGTTATTTGATGCAGGCATTTTTGTGAATGTATTTATTCCACCAGCTACTCCTCCTAATAAATCAATGATGCGTAATAGTTTTATGGCTACTCACAACGAAGAACACCTTGAAAAGGTAGTCCACACTTACACAACTATTGGTAAAAAATTAGGCATTATTTAGATAAAAACAGACTCTATACAATGAGGTTGCTCCCAAGCAACTTCATTGTTTTTTAAATAGATCATTAGTCAGCTATTAACACATATAACACTATGGGACAAATAAAGATAGTAGAAGCAAACTCTAAGGCTCAAAAAAAAGAGTTTATATCACTCCCTTTCAAGATCTATAAAGATAATCCTTATTGGGTTTCTCCTTTATTATTGGACATGCGTCACATGTTTGGTCTAAATGGGTTCATTGATGGTATTTTAGGTGCTAAAGGGAAGCACCCTTTTTATGAGTATGGCCAGATGCAACTGTATATGGCTTACAAAAATGGAGAATTGGTTGGTCGTATAGCTGCCATCAACAATGATAAATACAATGAAGTACATCCTGATGAAGGAGGAACAGGCTTTTTTGGCTTTTTTGAATGTATTGATGACCAAGATGTTGCTAATGCCTTATTTGATGCCGCTAAAAAATGGTTAAAAGCTAGAGATTTAACTAAAATGCAAGGTCCTGCAAGCCCTTCTTCTAGTTATGACTTTGGTTTATTAACTAAAGGTTTTGATGATTCTCCTCGTGTAGATATGCCTTATCAGCATGAATATTATCAACATCTATATACTAATTATGGATTACCTTGTCGTCAAGAATTGTTGGCTTACAAAATGGATGCGGATACCATTTTCAACAATGAAAAATTGAAGCGTGGTGCTGCCTTAGTTCAAAAGCGTTATGATGTAGAGATTCGACCGATCAATATGAAGGACATTCATAATGAGGTCAAAAAAATAAAGGATGTTTACAATCGTGCATGGGAGCCATTATGGGGAATTGTTCCTCTTACTGATCAAGAAATTGATGCTTATGCTGATAAATTCAAAATGATTGCTGTTCCTGAACTGATTCCTTTCATCTATGTCAAAGGTCAGTTGGCTGGTATGGCTGTTGCTGTTCCTGATTTCAACTTTATTCTTAAAGAATTGAAGGGTAAATTATTCCCACATGCCTATAAAATCTTTACTAAAAAGAAAGATATTAAGTGGATGCGTGTGATTGTATTAGGTTTATTCCCAGAGTTTCAAGGAAAAGGTATTGATGCTGTTGTCTATAAACATTTGATTGATGCAGGTTTAGAACATGGATTCAAATATTGTGAAGGTAGTTATATCCTCAAAGAAAATGTGATGATGAATAGAGGAATGAAAGCTGTAAGTGCTGAAGTTTACAAAGAATACAAAGTTTATGAAATGGATATTTAGAAGTCTATTTTCATAATAAAATACATCTTCCTTTCAAAAGGATGATTACCTAAAGTTGCCTAATAATGGTTTGCAATAAACCTCTATTAGGCAATTTTTTTTATACCAAAAATCTAGTTTTCCCTAATTAGAACTACAATCCCAAAAAAAAAATGATTCCTATTATAAAAATTGTAGCTAAATCACTAATTTGGAACCCTAGGTATATAGCTTGACAGCAACCACCCAACAATAAATGCCAATTCCCTTTTACTTCATTAGCGTTTAACCCAATTCTATGAGCAAACAAGACAATGCTGTTAAAATTTTTGTTGTAGAAGATGACCCTGTCTATGCTAGAATGGTCACTTATATCATGAAGATGAACCCTGACCATGAGGTTGTTCATTTTGCTACAGGCAAAGAATGTATACAAAACCTCCATCTCAATCCAGACATTGTTTCTTTAGACTATAGTCTACCAGACACTACTGGTGAAGATGTATTGCGTAAGATAAAAGAACACAACAAAAATATTGGTGTTGTTATTCTATCAGGACAACAAGATATAGCCACAGCAGTACAGCTGCTAAAAGAAGGTGCTTATGACTATATCACCAAGGATAACACAACCAAAGATCGTTTATTTAATGCAATTGAACGCATCAAAAAGAACTTTGCACTCAAACATGAGGTAGAGGAACTTAGAGAAGAGCTTAATGATAAATATCAATTTGACAATACTATAAAGGGGACTAGTACTGCTATGAAAGGAGTTTTCAAGCTCCTTGAAAAAGCTGCTAAAACCAATATTACAGTCTCTGTGACTGGCGAAACAGGTACTGGTAAAGAAATGGTTGCCAAAAGCATTCATTACAACTCTACCCGAAAGAAAGAAAATTTTGTAGCTATAAACGTTAGCGCTATCCCTTCAGAATTACTTGAAAGTGAGCTCTTTGGATATGAGAAGGGTGCTTTTACGGGAGCCTCTACTCGAAAAATTGGTAAATTTGAATTAGCAAACAAAGGCACTTTATTTTTAGATGAAATAGGTGAAATGGAAATGCACCTTCAAGCCAAGTTGCTTAGAGCCCTACAAGAACGTGAAATAACAAGAATTGGAGGTAATCAATCTGTTAAATTTGATGCTCGCATTATTGTGGCCACTCATAGAGACTTGACAGAAGAGGTTAATAATGGTTCTTTTAGAGAAGACTTATATTACAGACTACTAGGATTACCTATCAAATTACCTCCTCTACGAGCTCGAGATAAGGATGTGCTTATCCTAGCCAACCACTTTCTAAGAGAGTTTTCTAAACTTAATGATTTAGGAAGTGTAAAAGTAACCCAAGAGGCAAAAAACAAGTTACTTTCTTACCCTTTTCCAGGGAATGTTAGAGAGCTAAAAGCAGTAGTAGAATTAGCTGCAATCATGTGTACAGATGGAAAAATAAGAAAGGAAGACTTACAATTCAATAGTCCTAAAAAGGTAGATACATTCTTATTTCAAGAAATGTCCCTAAAAGAATATAACAGGAAAATAATTCACCACTTTTTAGATAAATATGATAAAAATGTAGTGCTAGTTTCTCAAAAACTGGGCATAGGAAAATCTACTATTTATCGTATGCTCAAAGAAGAAGAAGAGGAAGTAAGTAATAAAAGTTAGATCATAAAATGTCTACACACACCGAAAATTTGTGGCAACTTAGCATGGCAATTGTCAATGCTCCAACTCCTCAACATGCAATTAGGTTGGTGGCTGGCTATCTCTATCAACAGTATAGTGTAGAGCATTTTGCATGGATAGATACTCGTACTCCTGATTTTTATAAATTTGAAAAAGGAGAACTAGCTTGGGCAGATCAAGAAATTTGTATGTCAAGTTCTCTAAAAGAACCAATTCGAAATATAGATGCTTCTCAAGAAGGATTTAGTGCTATGGAAGAACGTCTTGCTGCTAAGGCTAAGGCTTATGATATATTCCCATTACTACCTGAAGTTATGTTAATCATAGCTATTCAAGAACCTATTTCTTTTTTGGATAGTGCTGATTGGAAAACGATTGTGACATTACTAACTGATTGTATCAAAAAATCAGAAAATCATTCTCAAAAATACCATATAGCCAACCATAGATATAAAACTATTTTAGATAGTATTTCAGATGGTTTGGTTGTAATTGATTTAGAGAATAAAATCCAATTTTTCAATCAAGAAATGGAGTTAATGTCAGGGTATGCTTCACAAGAAATAATAGGGTTAAACGCCTATAAAGCATTAACTGCCCCCAAACACCAAAAGATATTAGCTACAGAAACTTCTAATTTAGATGTAGAAGAGGAAGCCTCTTTTGCAGGCCAACTCAAAAAGAAAAATGGAGAGCTTTTATGGGTACAAATAAAAAGAACACCCTATAAAGATTTCAATGATAATATTATTGGTTATATAGGTACTATAAAAGACCTTACAGAACAAAATCGTATACACCAACTAGTCAAAGAAAATGAAAAGCGACTCAACCATATCATAACCACAGCATTAGATGGTTTTATATTGATTGATGATCAACTTATTGTACAAGAATGGAATGAGCAAGCAAGCGAAATTTTTGGATATACTAAAAAAGAAACACTAGGTCAATCGCTTAAAAAACTAGTGGTTCCTCAACACTTGCAAGAAGCCTATTTTTTGGGCATTCAGTACTTTTTGGACACTAAAGATAGTTCTATTCTAAATCAACGAATAGAAACTATAGCTCAACGAAAGGATGGAAGCGAATTTCCTATAGAACTCTCTTTCTCCCCCTTAGAAACCAATGATCAATTCCATTTCTTTGCATTTGCAAGAGATATTACTCAGCGTCGTCAGCACGAAAATGAGCTTTTGATTGCAAAACAGGCTGCAGAAAAAGCACAAACAGCAGAACGACAATTTCTAACACATATGAGTCATGAAATACGGACTCCAATGAATGCAGTAATTGGAATGACTCACTTGCTCTTGGGCACTAACCCTACCAATGAACAAATAGAATATTTGAGTGCCTTAAAATTTTCGGCAGATAGTTTGGTCAGCCTAATTTCTAATGTGTTGGATTTATCCAAAATAGAAGCTCAAGAGTTAGAATTTGATAGTCAACAATTCTCGCTTCGTCAACTAATTAATGGTGTATCTCAGGCTTTTAGAATAAAAATGCAAGATACTCGTGTTGCTGTCCATTTGGATTATGATAATAAGATCCAACATCAAATTATAGGTGATTATACTCGTCTAAATCAAATCTTGACTAACCTTTTGGGAAATGCTTCCAAATTCACAACAAAAGGAAGTATAACACTAAGCACAAAACTCATTAATACCATCAATGATCAGTATACCATTAAAATGAGTATTATTGATACAGGTATTGGTATAGCAGAAGAACATTTACATGATATTTTCAAAAATTTCAAGCAAGCTAATGCTGAAATCCATGGAAAATTTGGAGGTACAGGATTAGGATTAGCCATTGTAAAACAATTGGTGGAAACTCAAGGAGGCCAAATTGATGTACAAAGTCGATTAAATAAAGGAACCACCTTTAGTTTTGAACTCACTTTTGACACTGCTCCTGAAATAGATAATCCCCAAGCTACTAATATTGGTCAAACTATTCCAACTGAAGACTTTAGCCACATTAGAGTTCTTGTAGTGGAGGATAACTTAACCAATCAAAAATTGATCGCCAAAATTCTAGAATTTTGGTCTTGTCATTACATTATTGCCAACAATGGAAAGGAAGCCTTAGAAGTTATTCGACGTAAACCTTTTGATTTGGTCTTAATGGATTTACATATGCCTGAAATGGATGGCTATACTACTACTACCAAAATTAGAGGTCTAACAACTAGTCAAAACAGTGAAATCCCTATTATAGCGCTTACTGCAGCTGCTCTATCTGATGAAAAAAGTAGAGTATTTGAGGTAGGTATGAATGAATTCTTAACCAAACCCTTCTCCCCAAAACAATTGAGAGACTTATTTACTAAATATGTGTCTATAAAACCCAATAAAATCATTGATGTACAACTCCCTACAAAAAAAACTAAAACAGCTATGAAAATTGACTTAAGCTATCTAAGAGAGCTGAGTGGAGATGATAATGAGTTTATTGCTGACATACTAAGCACCTTTTTGGAAGAAAATCCAAAGGATATTGCAAGTACTCAAGAAGCTATGCAAAACAAAGATATTCCTCAAATTGGTAAGCTTGCACACAAAATGAAATCATCCTTCCAAATGTTGGGAATAGAAGATGTTCGTTTATTGGCCTTCAATATAGAGCAAGGTGCAAAAAAGGAAGAGGCTAGTTTTGAGGAAATTAGTGCTTGGACTACTGATCTTATACAAATGGCCCAAGCTATATATCCTGAAGTGGAAGCTCAAATAGCTGCCTTATAAATACAAAAGGAGCAACCTAATCAAAACTAGGCTGCTCCTTTTATATTTTCTTAATAAGATTTTATTCTCCAATATCCTCATTCCAAAGCTGAGGCTTATCTTTTATGAATTGAGTCATCATATCTATACAAGTTTGATCTTGTAAATTGATGACCTCTACCCCATGACTTTCCATAAATGCTTGTGCACCATCAAAGGTGGTATTTTCTCCTACAATCACTTTCTTAATTCCAAACTGTACAACTGCTCCTGCACAAAGATAGCAAGGCATTAGGGTTGAATATAGAACCGTCCCTTTATAAGTACCTATACGACCTGCATTTTGCAAACAATCAATCTCTGCATGTGCCATAGGGTCACCTTTTTGCACACGTTGATTGTGCCCTTGCCCCAAAACGTCTCCATCTCTTATAATCACTGATCCAATAGGAATTCCACCTGCTGCTAATCCTTTTTTGGCCTCATCTATAGCCAATTGCATATATTTATCCATAGAGTTATTTTTTGTTTAAAAATAAGCTGTCAAAATAACAACTCTATAGATAAATAAAGAATTTAAAGCTTCTCAAAAACGAATTTCTGGCGCATGTTTTCAGGGATTTGGTTCTGGCCTATGTTATCTACACTCCACCCTGAAGCAAAGCTTTCCACTATCATTTTATTAGGACTCACTACAACAACCTTAAACCTAGAATATGGTGGAGGGCCATAAGGACCACAACGAGACGCACCATCTGTACGATTAATGGGTAATGAGCCATACAATTCCACTATATCCAAAAGCTCTTTTTCGCTATTCAATCTATACATAGCATCATATCCTTGCTGTAGATAACTTGGTTGGTAGTCCAATTCCTGAAAACCTGTTGTTTCTACCCAATTTACATCTACCCCATTCTCTTGAAACAAGAGGCTATCTCTAAGATTTGCATAAAATTCATGAGCTGTTCCTACACTTCCATCATGGTTGAATACCCCAGTTTGTATCCAAGTACCTTTAATATTGTTTGCCCAATATTCAGAACTAGATTGTATTCCCTCTATATCATTACAATAAGCACCTCCAGTAGATGGATTTTCCAATTTTGTTGGTTCTGGTTGAGCAGGTAGCATCAACACCTCTCCCTCATCGCAAGAAAATAGGGTAAAAAGTAGTGCAATAGCAATAATTTTGTGTCGTAAATTCATAATAAAGCTTTTTAGTAAAAATTTGTGAAGTGACCATTGGCCCCAAATAAATTGGATTGACATCAACAAATCTAGACTAAAAAGCACTTAAAGGAAATGCAAAAAACACTAGAATAATTGCAAAAAATAAAAGTAACCTAAAAATCTGCTCTAAATTTGGAAGGTGTTTTACCTGTATGTTTCTTAAAAAAGTTGGTAAAATGAGCTGGCTCCAAAAATTCTAAACTATAAGCAATCTCTTTTACAGATTTGGTGCTATGCACTACCAATCGCTTGGCCTCCAAAAGTATCCTTTTCAATAAGAATTGCTTGGTAGTCATTCCTGTTCGGATTCTTACAATATTATTGAGTTGAGCTAAAGAAACTGCCATTTTTTGGGTATAAAAATCAGTGCCTTTTTCTTTTAGGTAAGAAGATTCTACCAATTCTAAAAACTGCTGAAAGATCTCATTATCAGGATGCTGTTCATCTCCTTCTTTCATTGTTTGGTAGTTCTTTAGAATAGAAATATAGAAGTTTAAGGTTGCTAAAATGGCAAAAATAGCTTGATCGCCATTATCATTATTATAAGTCCTAAGAAAATTAAAGTTGTATAATAATAACTCTTGCTCTTGCTTACTGATCTGTACTCCTGCCTTGAAGTGTTGGTTGTATTGTATAAAATTAAAGTAGTCCTTCAAAAATGGATTAGAAGTAATCAGCAGAGGTTGCACCTTTATTACATAACCTTCTGAATCTTTGGAATGTTTGACTTGATGTAGTTGATGAGGCCCTACCAATTGTAAGCTAGGTGGCTGAATATCAAACTCTTCAAAATCTATAATATGACTACCTGTTCCAGCAAAAAAGAAGAACAATTCATAATACAAATGACGGTGAGGATCAAGATTTCGATCTTGAGTGGTAGTCTTTATTCGTACTATTTCATAATATTTAAACTCTTTTTTACTCATCTTACTCTAATCCTCTTTTCATTTTGGACAAAAACCTTTGCAAAAAGGGCATCCTACAAAAAAAGAGGCTAATAAAAATATTAGCCTCCTCTTTATCAATTACTTTAAACCTTACTTACGCTTTTTCAAAGCCTCTTTAGGTTCTGGTACATAGTGTCCTACACCACCACCACGTTGATCATTGAAAGTAGTTGGAGCACTTCCCTCTATCAAACGCTCTTTCCAAGTTTTGTGCTCAGTTCCATCATCCATACGAACCATAGTAATACAATCCTCTACAGGACAAACTAAAGAACATAGGTTACAACCTACACAATTGTCTTCTATGATATGAGGAACACGATTTTCCTCTGTTCCACTCAAACCAATAGCTTGATGTGCACCATCCTCACAAGCTGTGTAACACAACTGACAACCTATACATTTGTCCTCCTCAATGCTAGCAACAACCTTATATTTAAGATTAAGATTTTCCCAAGTTTTAACCTTCTCTACCGATTTACCAATAAAGTCATCCAACTTGTTGAACCCCTTCTCACGCATGAAGTTTTCCAAGCCTGATTTCATCTCACGTACAATACCAAAACCATAGTGCATAGCTGCTGTACAAACTTGTACATTACTAGCTCCTAACAACATATGTTCTACTGCATCTTTCCATGTCTCAATACCACCAATACCTGAAATAGGTATAGTTACTTGAGGATCTAGAGCACAGTTTTTAAGCATATTCAAAGCAATAGGCTTCACTGCTGGTCCACAATATCCTCCATTAGAACTTTGCCCATCTACAATAGGATAAGGAGAAAGTGTATCTAAATCAATACCTACAATACTTTGGATAGTATTGATCAAGGAAATAGCATCAGCACCACCAGCTACAGCACCACGAGCAGGCTCTGTAATATCTGTAATATTAGGTGTTAACTTTACAATTACAGGAATTTTAGCTACTTCCATTACCCAAGAAGTAATAGTTTGTAATGCTTGAGGATTTTGCCCTACAGCAGACCCCATACCACGCTCACACATACCATGTGGGCAGCCAAAATTCAATTCAATCCCATCTGCACCTGCATTTTGTACATCCTTTACTATTTGGTGCCACTCTTCGCGAGTATCCACCATCAAAGATGCAATAACAGCATGATTTGGGAAATATTTTTTAACTTCTTCTATCTCTCTCAAGTTGTCTGCCAATGGACGATCTGTGATCAACTCAATGTTGTTGAGTCCAATCATTCTATTCCCTTTATAATTGACAGAGCCATAACGGCTAGATACATTCACAACAGGAACTCCTAGAGTTTTCCATACTGCTCCACCCCAACCTGCATCAAAAGCTTTCATCACCTGATAGCCTGAATTGGTAGGAGGTGCAGAAGCTAGCCAAAATGGATTTGGAGACTTAATTCCTGCTAAATTTGCTGATAAATCTGGCATAATATATTTTGTTTTTCTTTTTCTAATTATTAATGCATTGCTGCAAAAATTCACTAATTCTCTGATGTTAGCATTCTAAGCTTTAGATAGCCATTGGTGGATACCTTGAGCAGCTTTTTTAGCTTCAGCAGTAGCATTAACTACCTCTGCACCACCATTTACAGCATCACCAGCAGCAAATACTCTAGGCTCTGTAGTTTGGAAACTTTCGTTTACTACTATTCTACCCTTATTATCAGTATCAATAGCGCCAAACTTTTTGACAAAAGCAGCTTGTTTTTCTTGCCCAGTTGCCTTAATCACCATATCACAAGCTATATCAAACTCACTACCTTCTATACTCACTAATTTACCATCTTGTACTTCTGTGCGAATAAAACGCATACCTTCTACCTTATCTGTGCCCAATACAGCCACAGGAGAAGCATTGAATAAACCTTTGACTCCAACACCTTTAGCCAAATCATATTCAAACTCATAAGCTCCCATAGATTCTTTGGATCTACGATAAGCCAAGTAAACTTGTTCAGCTCCCATACGAGCAGATTCAGAAGCAGCATCCATAGCAGTGTTTCCTCCACCAATTACCACAACTCTATTTCCAGTATGTGTACCTAATGGATCCATCTTAAATTCTTCGATAAACTCTGTAGCTCCTATACAGTTCTCTAAATTTTCGCCATCTAGTCCTAAACTACGAGTATCTCCTAATCCAACACCCAAAAATACAGCATCATAATCTGCTTTTAGCATTTGGAAATGCTCATCTGCTTCTACTTTTTTATTGTAATGGATCTCAAAACCAAACTGTTTTTGTAGATAAGCTACCTCATCTAAAGCCTCTTGATTAGTGATTTTGTAAGGAGCAACTCCATATATAGTCAATCCTGATGCATGAGCTTTAGCTTCCCAAATGTGTACTGTATATCCCAACAAGCGTAACTCACAAGCACAAGCTATTCCAGCAGGGCCAGCACCTACTATTGCTACCTTTTTGCCATTATCGGCAGCAGGTGTAAATAGTTGTTTATTGTCTTTGATAGCAGCCTTAGTTGCAAAACTTTGCAAACGACCAATCTCAATAGGTTCTGCATCCTGATGATTGTACACACAAGCACCTTCACACAACACCTCTGTAGGACATACTTTCCCACATATATTTCCAAAATAATTAGAATCGTAAATAGTTTTAGCTGAACCAGTTACATTATCTGTATATATTTGTCTAATAAACAATGGAATATCAATACCAGTAGGACAGGCCTGCACACAAGGTGCATCAAAACAGAACAAACATCTAGAGCTCTCATTATAAGCCATAGTTGCATTCATATCTGGTTTGATCTGTCCAAAATTTTGCTCCACCTCTTGAAGTGTGGTAGGTTTGTTATATTCTGCCATATCTTATTTTTTAGTTAAAATTTATTAGCTAAAAACTAATAGTTAATAGGTGTATGTAACACATCTATTAGCTATTATCTAAAAATCTATTAGCTCCTAAGTTTTATTATTCAATTTCTTTTTGAGTGTATTTATGCTTGACACTAACATTTTGATTAATTCTGTGCAATTTGCAGCCAAACTTTCATACAACTTATCATCTATATAGTCAGTATCTTTCAATAGTTCTAACCAATAATCTGTTTCATAAGCTTCTTTTAACCCAATACTCATTTTATGAATATAATCTTTGGTAGATTGGGCAAAATGAGCTTCTCTAAGTAGTGCTCCAACAGCAGTTCCACTTCTGAGAACTTGTTTACTTAACACAAACTCATTTTGTTTGGTCAACATTTGAGATAATCGAACAATTCTTACAGCAAAATCATAACTCTTTTGCTCCATAACAGACTTTTTCATATCTCTTATTTTTAATCCTTGCACAAATATCTATTATCTACAAACCCATTACCCAAATACTTATTACCTATTACCTAAATATCTATTATCTATAACTCTGTCAACTTACCATAAGTCTCAGGACGGCGATCTCTATAGAACTGCCAAGTAGAACGTACCTCTTCGATCAAATCAAGATCAAAATCGGCAATCAACAACTCATCATCATCACGAGAAGCTTCTGCAAAGATTTGGCCTCTAGGATCTACAAAATAAGATTGACCATAGAACTTACCTAAGTTCCAAGGTTTCTCCTCTCCTACACGGTTGATACATCCCATAAAGTAACCATTAGCAGCAGCATGAGCAGGTTGCTCAAGCTTCCATAAATATTCACTCAAACCAGCTACTGTTGCAGAAGGGTTGTAAACAATTTCAGCACCATTTAGACCCAATGCTCTAGCACCATCAGGGAAGTGACGATCATAACAGATATAAACACCTACTTTAGCATATTTAGTTTGGAATACAGGATAACCTAAGTTACCAGGCTTAAAGAAGAATTTCTCCCAGAAACCAGTAGTATGAGGGATATGGTTTTTACGATATTTACCCAAATAAGTACCATCAGCATCAATTACAGCAGCAGTGTTGTACAACACACCAGGTTGCTCTTTTTCATAGATAGGTACAATTATCACCATTTGATATTTTTTAGCATAGTATGCTAATTTATCAGTAGTTGGGCCAGGTACAGTTTCTGCTGAAGCGTACCATGCTCTATCTTGTCCTGGACAGAAATATGGAGTATTAAAAATCTCTTGTAAACATAAGATTTGCACACCTTTTTCGCCAGCTTCTTCTATAAGAGGGATATGTCTGTTGTACATATCTTCCATTATCTCTTCAATAGAGCCTTCTCCTTCTGTCATTCCTAGGCTCATTTGGATGAGCGCTGATTTTACCATTCTTGGCATGTTTTATCTAATTTTTCAGGTTAGTAATAGGAGACATACCTCAGTATGTCTTTATAATATTATCCTTCTATCTTGAAGGTATGAGTATTATCTTTTTTTCGTTTGCCTAATGTGATGTTTAGGCGATAATGCTTTCTGTGTTGAAATTTTTCGTCTAACTCAAACTTGCGTTTACCAAAAGTAGCTATCAATTTAGCTTTTTGAGGTTTGCCCTCTTCTGCCCCCTTCACTTTTATTACAAAATAGCCTTCATTATTGGTAGTAGCTCCTTGAATAGGGTAACCTACATCAGGTATAGTGACTTGAACTCCACTCAAAAACTCCCCTTTCTCATCAACTATGGTACCTCTAATTGTTTGGGCTTGCATAGCATAACCTAGCAATAAACTTAGGCAAAGTGTTACTAAACGCATTTTATAAATTTAGTAGTTTGTGGATTCTTAGTAAGAAAAAAACGCCTAGAAAAAAGCCACGAACTAATGACAAGTTATTAATAATTATCAAATTAGCATTATATCTAATAGTAGTTTGTGCTAAATAATCCCTTTGACCTTATTACGTTTCACAAACTGGCCATATCCCTTTTCAATTTTGACTTCACCATTATCAATAGCCACTTGACCACGCAATAAAACTGTTTTAGTTTTACCTTGAACTTCCCATCCTTCATAACAAGAATAGTCAACATTCATATGATGAGTATCTACAGATAATTTGTGTTTTTCGTTAGGGTCAAAAATGACTAAATCTGCATCTGAACCAATAGCAATACAACCTTTTTGAGGATACATTCCCATGATTTTAGCTGCATTGGTAGAAGTAACTTCCACAAACTTGTTTAGGGTAATTTTGTCTTTTGCTACACCTTCTGAGTATAACAACTCCACACGATGCTCAATAGCTGGATGGCCATTAGGGATCTTAGAAAAATCATCCTTACCCATTAGTTTTTGATCCCATTTGAATGGACAGTGATCGGTTCCTACCACTTGCACCAATCCTTGATTAATACCAGACCAAAGAGCTGTTTGATCTTTTTTCTCTCTCAAAGGTGGGCTCATTACCCATTTAGCACCACCAAAATCAGGCTCTTCATACAAAGATGCATCTACAATCAGGTATTGGATACAAGTCTCTACAAATACCTTTTGGTTGCGCATAGTTGCCTTACGAACAGCGTTCAAAGCACCTTCACAAGTCATATGTACTATATAACCTGGACAATCTGCATAATTAGCCATATCTGTAAAACGCCCTGAAGCCTCAGCTTCTGTTACCTCTGGTTGAGATAGGTAATGATACAAAGGAGACATTTTCCCTTCTTTGCGATGTTTAGCGATTAAGCTATCAATCATATCACCATTTGTAGCATGTACTGTTACAATACCACCATGTTTGCGCACTTCTTGCATAAGGCCAACCATCTGACCATCATCAATCATCAATGCCCCTTTATAAGCCATAAAAGTTTTGAAAGAAACAATTCCTTCTTCTTCTATAAACTGTTGAATTTCCTTTTTGGTCTCATCATTAAAATCAGTTACTGCCATATGGAAAGAATAATCTCCATAACAATTACCATTAGAACGACCTTTCCACTGATCTAAAGCATTGCGCAAAGATTTACCTTGCGTTTGCAGCACAAAGTCAATAACCATAGTAGTTCCACCATGTAAGGCAGCCAAAGTACCTGTTTCATAAGTATCACTAGAGAAAGTCCCCATAAAAGGCATTTCTAGGTGTACATGAGGATCAATTCCTCCAGGAAAGACTAACATTCCTTCAGCATCAATCACCTTTTCAGCATCCACTTTCAAGTTTTTACCAATAGCTGAGATTTGCTCTCCTTCTACATAAATATCTGCAATATAATCTTCTGCAGCAGTTACAATTCTTCCGTTTTTAATTAAAATAGACATGGTTGTGTGTTTTATATTATGATGGCTCTAACTATTTATATATAGAGCTTTCAATATTTTAGTAGTAGTAGATTTTTTGTTTACTCCATAGGTTAAATACATTTTCCTGTAAAAACATAAAAATGTAAAACCTTATATTAAGCTACTTTAGGTTTTGGTTGTAATAGTCCATAGACTACAAAAGATACAAAAAAGCCGCTAAACCAAGATATTTGGTAAATAAAAGACAATGCTGGGATATAAAAACCAGCTAAAACAACTGCTACACCTACCAATAAGGCAACTAATGCAGGTATACTAATTCCTTTATGGGCCCCATCTACTTTATAGAGCTCTTCTAGTTGTAATTCTGTTTTACGTACCCAAAAATAATCAGCAATCAAGATCCCCAGTACAGGCCCTAAAAGTCCACTAACAAATAACAAAATTCCAATGATATTTCCCAATAACCACCAAGGACAAATGATAATACCAATAATAGCCGTAACAATCCCACCACCTCTAAAACTCAATTGTTTAGGTAGTAAATTAGAAAATGCATTAGCAGGTGCTATTACATTAGCGGCTATATTAGTACTCAAAGTAGCTATAAGCATAAATATTTGAGCAATAATTACTACAGAAACACTATCAAACCTAGATAAGAGTTGAACAGGATCCCATGGGGCATCCTCTCCTACTAATATATCCCCAAAATTGATAACAGCTGCACAGGTTACAAATATCCCTACAAAAGAATATAAAACCATAGTTCCAGGCAACCCAATCAACTGCCCCATTACTTGATCTTTTTGAGTTTTGGTATAACGCGTTATATCAGCTATACTAATAGCCATTGTTCCCCAAAAACCAACCATTACAGTCAACCAAGTTAGGTATTGCCAAAGGCGAGATCCCATACTAATTGGACCTTTATCTTCTTGTACAGTCACCACACTAGATTCTATAAATTGTGGTTCTTTAGTATCACTAATATCCATTCTAAATTGAACAGTAGTTGGAGCTTCTCCTGTAATAGGAATAAAATCTAATTGACTAGGAATTTGTGTCCACTCATTTTGACCAGATAGGCGATATTCACTTGCTTTGACTTGCCCATCTTTATCACGTATAGGATTAAGGCTCAAATCCCAATCTGCTTTTGGAGAGGTACTTATAACAGCAGTAGGAGTCTCTAATTGTTGACTTTGTTGTAATACTACTCCAAAACCACCAGCTTGATACCATCCCCATCCAATCAAGACTAACCCCATTCCAATGAGAATTGGAGCAGCCCACTCTTCCAACCAACGAATACTCTCTGTCCCTTTCCAAATAAAATAGACATTCATCAACCAAAACAATCCAAAACCTATAAACTTACCCAAATCTAGATCAGCATTAGGTGTTGCTCCTGTTAGAGCACAACCTATAGCATAAAAGGCTAAACCTCCTAGCCATGTTTGAATACCAAACCAGCCACAGGCTACAATTCCACGCACCAAAGAAGCTATGTGTATTCCTACTGTCCCAAAGGCTGCACGTCCTACTACAGGAAATGGTATTCCATACTTTACACCTGCATGTCCTGTAAGCATCATAGGAAGTGTGATAATCAAGTTACCTAAAGCAACTATCATAATAGCTTCTATCCAACTAAATCCAGAAATAATCATGGAGGATGCTAACATATAAGTAGGTATACAAACTGCCATTCCTACCCAAAGTGTGGCTAAATTCCATGCAGTCCAAGTTCGCTCCTCTTTTGGAGTTGGTGCTAAGTCTTTGCTATATAGTGGGGAATCTTTGATTTCACCTTCCCATTTAGCATTTTCGTCTAATATATCGTTCATAATATGTTTTTAATAGCTCACCATTTTTTAGATTTTGATAATCAAAACTAAGAAATTTAGCAACTCATAGTGTTTTGTGTTAAAAACAAACAAGACCTATAGAAACAATATATGTCTTTATAGGTCTTTTTGTTTTAGGAGTACTTAGTCGCAGAAAAATGCTTCTATATTTTCAGCATTCAGCCCTTTATAATCAGAAATTTTGCTCACTATTGAGTCAAATCCTTTAAGATCAGCTTCTATTTCTTGCATTTCAGCAGCAGCTAATATTGTTTCAATCTCTTTAGTTGGGCCTTCTACACTCTTGCGTGTGGCATAAAAAGGGGCATTATTACTAATGTAGTATAAAGTTTGTGTTATTTCGTCTCTATCTCCAATCCAAGATCCATTCTCAAAAAGAATCATGACTAAAGCATCATTCTCATCAAAATAATACTTGTCTAAACTATGACCATGTTCTGCTGCATTCAACACAGAAATTACTCTTAAGGACTCTCCATCATGTGTGTAAGTAACATTTCCTCCCCAATGATCACAACCATATTCCAGTTTTTCTACACTAAGTTCACCATCATGAGCATCCAAAAAACGCTTCCATTGGTTGAGTGCTTCCAATTGTGCTAGTTGTGCTTCTGCAGGATCTTCCATAATATCATCCCCTTCTCCATTTGTGGTAAGATCAGTTTGATTTGTGGCTGTTGTATCAGCAGTATTTGTGTTACCATTTTCTGTGGCAGTTTCTCCACAAGAAATAAGTCCTACTGCAATGAGTAGCATTACTAAAAGATGTCTTAAGCACATAGTCTGTATTTTAATATTAATTATACTATTTAAAATTTAAGGTAAATCAAAACAATCAGTTTTAGCATAAATTACCTTTTGATTAATTGAGAATGTTGAGGAATTGAGTAGCAAAAAACTACTCAGTTCCTCATTTTTATCAGTTAATCAGCCACTATCCTACTAAAATTCATCTTACCTATATAGGATTTTTTATAATCTTTCAGTAAAGGTGAATATTTTAATTACAATACTCATCAGCTATGCTAATGGCTTGTGATAAAATATTTAACCCCTCATCAATTTGCTCTTTAGTACTAGTAAGGGGTGGAGCTACAAAAATCATATTCCACTTAACAAAAGTAAACATACCTAATTCTGCAATTTTAGCTTTCACTTTGCTCATTGCTTCTGTCAATGGTTGATTCCACTCACTCATAGGTTCTTTGCTATCTCTGTTTTTAACCAACTCAATAGCTCCCAACATACCTGTATTTCTCCAATCACCTATAGATGGGTGTTTAGCCTTCAAATCCTCCATTCTTTGATCTAGATATGCTCCCAATTCTACAGCATTTTCAATCAAGTTTTCACGTTCATAAATATCCAAAACCTCTAAAGCTGCTGCACAAGCTACTGCATGAGCAGAATAGGTCAAACCTAAAGGTAATGCTCTATCATTAAAAGCTTCTGCAATATGAGGACGTACAATCATAGCACCTAATGGTAGATAACCAGCTGTCAGGCCTTTAGCCATACACATGATATCAGGTGTCACTTCATGGTTGTCAATACCAAACCATTTTCCGGTACGACCAAAACCACTCATTACTTCGTCTATGATCAATAAAATGCCATATTTATCACACAATTCACGCACCTTTTTGAGGTAGAATGGTGGATATTTGATACAGCCTGAAGTTCCAGATTCTCCTTCCATTAAGATAGCTGCAACACTATTTGGATTTTCGTATTTCAATACTTGCTCTAAATTTCGTAAAGCACGTTCTCCACACTGTTCTATGGTTTCGCTATACCAAGGGCATCTATAGAAATAAGGGTTTTCTACATGTACTACATTTGGATTTTGTTGTACATCTACAGGATGGCGACGAGGATCTCCACCTGCCGTCATTGCGCCCATAGTAGCTCCATGATAAGAGCGATAATTAGTCACAATCTTATGACGACCAGAATAAACTCTTGCCAGTTTAATTGCATTTTCAATAGCTTCTGCACCTCCTAATGTAAAGAAGGTTTTGGTTAAATCACCAGGTGTAATTTCAGCCAATTTAGCACCCAATTTACCTCTAACTTCTGTAGCCATACTTGGTGCTACAAAACTCAGTTCTGCCATTTGTTTGGCAACAGCCTCTGCTACAGCAGGATGGCCATGTCCGATATTGACATTCATTAGTTGAGATGAAAAATCGATATATTTTTTACCATCTTGGTCATATATATATACACCTTTAGCTGTTTTGGCATTGATAGGATTCAAGCCACCTTGCTTAGACCATGAAAAGAAGGTATGATCTAGGTTTTGTTGTAGAATAGCTTCTACTTCTGATTTTGTTGTTACACTCATTTTTTGTAGTTGATAATTGAGAGTTTATAGTTGATAGGTATAAGGTAGTTGATAATGAATAGTTATAAAGAAAAATCTAACTATAAACTATTCACTATCAACTATAAATTATTCTTAGCTCATCCAATTGGTGCGAGCCTCAGGGTTCCACTTAGTAGTTGTTTTCTTCAAGCGAGTCCAAAATGCAATAGAACTACGACCAGTAATATCATGTGAGCCAAAACGAGACTCATTCCAACCACCAAAAGAGAATGGTTCACGAGGAACAGGTACACCAATATTAACACCAGTCATACCAGCACTTACTCTATCCATAATATAGCGAGCTAAACCTCCACTTTGCGTAAATACAGATGCAGCATTACCATAGTTAGAACTGTTTTCGATAGCAATAGCTTCATCAACCGTTTCTGCGCGAATAATGGCTAATACAGGTCCAAACACCTCTTCTTTAGCTATTTTCATGTCAGGAGTTACATTGTCAATCACAGTTGGAGCCACATAAAAACCACCTTCTTTACCTTTTACAGTAGCGTTTCTACCATCTACCAAAACCTTGGCACCAGCAGCTTCAGCCTCTGTAATATAACGCTCAATTCGCTCTTTGGCAGCAGCTGTAATAACAGCTCCTAAGTTATCACCAGGAACAATCTTGCGAGCTTCTTCACACAAACGCTCTACAATGTGATCAATTTTACCAACACCTACCATAGCAGATGCTGCCATACAACGTTGTCCAGCACAACCAGACATAGATGCAGCAATATTAGTAGCAGCCATATCTACATGAGCATCTTCCAATACAATCAAGTGATTTTTGGCACCACCCAATGCAGCACAACGTTTGAGACTAGCACTCGCACGGATATATACCAATTTGGCTACTTTAGTAGAACCTACAAAAGATACTGCTTTAATATCAGGATGATCACAAATAGCTTCTACAGCATCTTTTCCTCCATTTACTATATTAATAACACCTTTAGGCAAACCAGCCTCTTCCAAAAGTTCTGCTATACGAACAGCACTTAGAGGTGTCATTTCAGAAGGTTTCAAGATCATACAGTTCCCCAATGCAATAGCATTAGGAATAGACCATAAAGGAACCATGTGTGGAAAGTTGAATGGTGTGATAGAAGCCACAACACCCAATGGAACATGACTTGTACGACATTCTACGCCTTTAGATACTTCTTGTATTTCATCATTAACGATTTGAGGTAAAGAGCAAGCAAACTCACACAATTCAATACCTTTAGCTACTTCTGCAGCTGCTTCGCTATGTATTTTACCATTTTCGAGATAAACTAAATGTGTTAGTTCCTCTTTATGTTTTTCTAATAAAGCTCTAAACTTAAAAAAGATTTGTATACGCTCTTTTAGTGTACGAGAAGACCATTCTACAAAAGCTTCTTTTGCTGTTTGAACAGCTTTATCTACAGCTGAAGCATCAGAAAGATATACAGAAGAAATAACTTCTCCTGTTGATGGACTCAATACATCTAATGTCTCAAAATTCTCTTTTACCAACTGACCATCAATATAGTTGCCAGACTTGATTGGTGTTAATGTTTCCATATTCTTTTAAATGTTAATTCTTATTTTTTGCAGCCTTTATAGTTTATATAAGTAACAAAGGTGGGTAAAGCATTGAATATAACTGAATTGCATTCAATTTTTTGCGCAAAAATAAGTGGATCTCAAATATTATAATTTTAATAAAAATACAAATGAAGTTACCCTAATATGGGAGTAACTTCATTTATAAAGCTTTACAAATTATGACTTTTTGATAAAAAACCAAAAAAAAGTTAGCAAACTGTATAGTCTCCTAAACTTTAGATTTATGGGCAGTTAGACTCTAAGCTCAAAAAAGTATTTAATAAACTCCAAATATAGCCCACTCCTCTACTCTATTTTTCTTGTCTATAGACAAAATTAGGCCTTGAGCATTTGACACCAAAAAAGTCCCTTTTGAGTGTTGCACCAATCGATAATTATAGTGTTGAGGTTTTTGTATTAATTGTTTAATATTGGTTGGTAATATGACCTTTTTAGAAAGTGCAAAACTCTTAGAATTGCTATGGTATAATATGTGTTTTTTGAGGTGACCTTCCAATTTATTCTCTACATTAAATAGAGTTATAGAATTATCCTTAAGTGATTGATGACTCAAGCTCAGTTCAAAAAAATCGTTGGCTTCAAAAGCTATATTATTATCTAAATTTAGTTGGCTAGCTTCCAAAAGAAGCTTATTGATTGAGGATTCTCTAGAGTTGGCATTATAACTATTTTGAATGGAGTTTTCCTCTCCTTTTAGCACCCTTCTATTTTGCTCTGCTAGCCCTTTTAGAGATTCATGAGTTATGGTATTAAACAATGACTCTGCTTCCATTTTATGGCCTTGATGGACAGCCATAATTCCTTTAATCATAGTAATTTGAGCGACTTCTAAATCAGTTGGTGTTGCTACTCTAGCTAAATGAAGTGAGGCTAAATCATATTTAGATTGAGCATCATATACACATGCTAAATTTAGGTGTGCTGTATGATAATTAGGATCTAATTCTATAGCTTTTTTGAGATAGGTTTGAGCATTTTTTAGTGTTTTAGATCGTCCCTGAAAAAAGGAATAATCTCTCAAAGTATAGTCTAAATCAACCTTAATAGGATATTCAAAAATTGGAGTATCATCTTCAATTTGCACCAAAGCCACAGACAAATAAACCATAGCTATATTATTATATAACTCTTTAGTTTTTACAAACTTAAGCAAATGATTATAACAACTCAAAGCTTGCATATTCCAACCTATGGCTGCAAAATAGTTTGCATTATCATAAATCCTAATCAATTCTTTGATCTTTCCCTCTACCTTTGACACTACAGCCTTACGCTCTTTGAGAGATGGATAATTCATCATTTTATCCTTCAAAGCATAACTCTTATAAATAGCCTCTAATACTTCTGGTATAATACTCAAAACCTCATATCCAGCCAAATAAGCAACAAAAGCACCATAAGTGTCTGCTTCTTCTTCATGATGCACATGTTCTGAAAAAGCTTCATGATCCATCAAAAAATTAGTCCCAAAACCAGATTCACCACCTTCTCCTCCCCAATCATGTTTTTGATAAAAATGGGTTAATTCATGCCCTATCAAAAAGGCTAAAGCACTCTCCATTTTATCTTTTCCTAGACTCTTACAAATATCAAAAGCCTTTTTTTCTATAATCAATTTATTGTCATAACTTCGATAAGAAGCCACTCTCAAGACTCTATCCATCACTACCAACTGAGGTAGTTCTGCTCTATAATCTCCAGCTGCTTTACATATCTTATCATAAACTTTTTGGACTGTTTTGTAGGTAGGGTTTTGTGTAGAGAGTTCTATTTGGGCAGTTGATACTCCCCATCCTAATAACAACAACACTATATATATATATCTTAACATCATTTAAACCTATAGTTAAAAGTTATATTATACTATCCCCTTTAGCCCTTATAAGTTATCAATACTGATAACTTTTCTTCTAAAATCTGTATTCTATAACAGAAGTTGTTAAAAATGATTCAAAAAAAATCGGTGAACTAATGTATATTAGTGCATGAATTTGAATGATCCTAAAAATAAATTAGAATTACTAGATCAACTTCGATTGGGCAAATCGACTGCCATTAAGGAAGTTTATAAAATGGCTTACCCTGTTTGTGCTAAATTTATTACAAATAATAATGGTACAACTGATGATGCTAAAGATTTATTTCAAGAAGTGTTGGTTGTTTTTCTAAAAAAATTGCGTTTACCTGATTTTGTGTTGACTGCTGCTATACCTACTTATATGTATGCTATCACTCGAAATTTGTGGTTGAAACAGCTTCGAAAGCATAGTAAAAAGCCCATTGACTTAGTTTTGGATGAACCAGAATCACATGTTCCTTTAGTACAAGTTGATGAGTTGGAAGAAAAGGTGCTTATAGAGGCCAAACATGAACATATTAGTGAGGTCTTGGCTACCATAAAAGAGGATTGCCAAAAGTTATTGGTTGCTTTCTATTTCAAGAAAATGTCTTTGAAAGAAATTGCCAAAGAAATGGATTACTCTGATGGGTTTGTCAAAGTAAAGAAAAAACGTTGTATGGATGGGTTCAAAAAAAAGGTGTTGGAGAGTTGGAAAGGGGGAGATTAGATATCAGACAATTAGAATTTAGATATTAGACTGCGAAGGTTCTTTTTTCTCAAAAAAATATATCCTATAATTATATGGAGCAGAATTACACAGAAGATGATTTTATAAAAGGCATTGGTTTGTTTGGACAAAAGCAAGAAAAAAAGAAGCTCCAACAAATAAATGCAGAATTGGAACAAGAAGGTTTTTTTGAGCAAGATTCAAAACTAGTTTCTAGTATTCAGCAAAAGGGAGAGCAAGATTTACGCAAAAATATAGGTGTAGTATCTTCTGAACTAGAACAAGAAGGCTTTTTCAAAGAAGTTCATTCTCCCAAAACACCTATTATCAACCTTAGTCGTTTTGTTAGGATAGGTTTGGCTGCAGCTTGCATTATTTTACTAATTTGGGTTGGTCGAGATTGGTTGATTACAGATTCTAATAGTAACAATGATAATACTGAAATTGCCTTAGTAGATCAATTATATAGTCCCCACCCTGATTTATTGTCAGAAAGTATAGCTAAAGAATTATCAGAAAGTGGTTTTGGTGGGGCTCCCCAAAAAGAAGCTTTGGAGGGACTGCAAAAGGCAATGGTAGCTTACAATAATAAAGATTATGTTGCTAGTATAGATCAAATCAAAACTTTTTTAGCCTTAAATCCTAAACATGAGTTCAACCACCTTAGCAAATTTTACTTAGCTATTTCATATATGAGTAAAGGTGAAGCAAATGAGGCGATTCCAATATTTGAACAACTCAAACGCTCCAATAAAATAGATCAGAATGATATAAAATGGTATTCTGCTTTGGCCTACCAACAAACTCAACAAACTCCCAAAGCTCAGGCTATTTTAAAAAATTGGCAACCAATAGGTGACTACAAAACTAAAAAGAAACAGCTTTTAGATATTCTACAAAAAGAATCACTTTCTAAGTAAATGGTGTCGTTTGAGCCATCGATGAAGATTAGCCTCTGTAGTTTTATATCGATTGGCTATAAATTTTTGGGTTGCTCCATTATTGAGCAAAGCTTCTATTTCTGGCCGAAATTGATCTAACTTACTTTTACCTGTCCCTTTTGGGCGGCCTAATTTTTTGCCACTAGCCTTTCTAGCCCTTAAAGCCTCCTTTGTGCGTTGACTAATCAAGTCCCTTTCTATTTCGGCTGCCATCGAAAACACCATAGCCATTATTTTGCTTTGCAAAGAACCATCTAATTGCCAATTTCCTTTGATGCTATAAACATTCACTTTTTTGTCTAAAGCAATAGATAAGACTTCCATAATCTCCAACATAGACCGTCCAATTCTAGACAACTCATTTAGCAACAAATTGTCCCCTTCCTTTAAATTATCTAAAACTGTAGCAATTTTCCTTTTTCGCCAAGATACCCTCCCTGAAACGACCTCTTCCACAAATTCTACTCTCCCCAAATCCTTCTCATTGGCCAAAAACAACAAATCTGCCTTATTTTTAGTCAAATCCTGTTCTGCTGTAGAAACTCTTAAATAAGCTACCGTTTTCATGTCTAAATTTCTGAAATTTACTAAATATGTATTTAATAGATTTTAAAGATAATTATTATTATAAAATAATAAGGCATTAATAGTTAATATTAATTATACTAATAACGTTCATTTATAATATAATAAAAAATGGTTTTACAGCTTTCTGTATTGCTGTAAAACCATTTATATTTTTGAGACTATATCAAAAAGCCTAATCACCTATATAACCTACTACTCCATCATCTTGAACCTCTACATTCATTAAATCAATTTTGCTACTAGGTACATATATAGTATATACAAAATCTTCTCTTACTTCTTTTCCTTTCACAATCAAAACACCACTACTTAGTTTTTGATTCTTTGTTAAGGTTAGGGTGTGATTAGTTTTGTCTTCTATTGGTCTTAAGTTATATCTACCTGTTTGAGCTAAATAGTCTAATAAATGTTCATTAGAAACAGATAAGGTAACACTTGTTTCAACTAAGATTCTAGAACTTTTGGTTGTTCTTAGCTCTACTTGACTAGCAGGTAAATCAATTTTAAGATGGGTAACACACTCTCCTAAAACAATGTGCTCAGCTACTTTTTTGGTTGTTTGCCCTATTAATATACTTGTAGCAAATAAAAAACAAAAAACGAAATAGGGGGCGACTCGGGGAACCATAATAAATGAATTTTAACATTATTTGATATTACAATAACCCCACTTATCACTATTTTTTTGATGAGCATTGACATCATCAAACATGACCTTAATCACTTTTAACAAAAAAATATCTCCAACCCTTTTGGTTGAAGATATTGGAACACCACACTCCAGTTTAAACTATGAAAATTTTCACTATAAAAAACTAACTCATTGTAATATTATAAGCTAAAATCTCTTGTACAACTACAGGCTCTACATCTTGCATAGTCTCCACATCTTCACCTTGACCTAATGCACCAAAGATATTTACTAAACATCCCAAAAAGGCCACCAATACGATCATTGAAAAGATATTTTGTAGAGCTTTCATAACTATATATATTTTTGAGTTTATTTATGCGTTTTTACATATACATGTCGCTTTGTATTCATATCCCCCCTAAAATTCCTCTATCTTTTTTTCTAAAAAAAATGCCCACAAACGCTAAACCTAGCATTTATGGGCATCAAACCTTTGTTTTTATTTTATATTTTAGTCTAAATGACGCTCTTTCATTTCCTCTGCTATCCCTTTCCTTAACTCTATCAATCGTTTAGCATAGACCTCTAGGTCCTGATCACCTTCTGCTTTTGGAACCCATTTAGGGACTGGAATCTTATTCCCTTTATCGTCCATGGCTACAAAAACAATAATGCAATGTGTTGTTTTCTTAAAATCATTATCCTTAGGGTCACTAGCCAACACATCCACAGATATATGCATACTAGTATTTCCTGTATAAATCACTCTACTTTTTATTTCAACTATACTCCCAATACGAATAGGTTTTAGGAAACGGATCCCTCCTACATAGACAGTCACACAATAAGTACCACACCATCCAGCTGCACAAGCATAGCTAGCCTGATCTATCCATTTCATTACAATTCCTCCATGTACCTTCCCTCCAAAATTTACATCTGTGGGCTCTGCTAAAAATCGTAAAATTAGTTCTCGTTGTGTTCCTGGCATAATACATTAAGTTAAGTGGATACTATATAATAAGGCTCATTATACTAAAAAACCACTACCCTGCAAAGGATAGTGGTTCTGTATTATTCTAAAAATACTGTTTCTATTTTTGAATCATATGCTTTCTTACATATTCTTCTTTATTAACAGTTTCCTTTTTTGTGTATGTTTTTGGAGTAGATGCTTTCAACTCCTCTATTTTGTCTGTTTTATTTGCTTCAACAGACTTATCCTTAACTCTTTTTCCTCCTTTTTCTAAGCCAGAAAGTTGAGGTTTATTTTTTGTGTTTGTAGTTGTGGTGGAGATCACCTTTTTAGATTCAGATCTAGGTGTCATAGATTTAGACATTGGCTGTCCATACAATTCAGGAGTCAAATATTTCCCCTTACGATCAGCTGTCTTTTCTATTACATCAACTAATTTTGCTTTATTTTGCTGAACATAAGGATCATTACGTTGAGCATGAACTGTCCATGAAACTTTTGAGTTTGGAGCACCTGCAACCTTAAATTCATTATTAGAAATTTCTGTAGCAATATAAGGTTGTTGGCCTGTTCCAATTGGAGTTAATTGATAGCTATAATCTTTGTTAATAGCCTCAAAATAATCAGGTAATTGTACCATTGCTTCTCCATTAGCATCTAATTTCACAATACCACGATACATATTTAGTACTTCATTAGACTCTATAGCATAATGACGTAAGATTTTATTTTCTGGATCTTGAGGATGATCAATATAGAATGATTTAACACCTGTAGCAGCAACATCACCTCCTGTACCAAATACAGCAACACCACTACTACCAGCAATACCTTCTACCCCATACCAGTTACCAGTTCCCTGTACTCCAATTCCATAATCTACTGCTGGAGTAGAACGGCCAAATACAGCAACATGATCTTGGAAGGTATGAGTTCCAGAATATTCAAATTCTGCTACATTCAACTGAGCAGGAGGTGCTCCTTGATTTTCAACACGCATAGCAGATTCTACTCCTTCATGAGTAATAAATACAGCATAATCATTGTTAGCAGGATTTGTTATATTAAACTCTGCATTTCTACCTTGAGTACCATTATGGTTAAGTAAGATCCCATGTCCTACACCTTGTTGTGTTCCTGAAAAAACAGCTCCTGATATAAGAGTACCAATAGTTGGAGTAGCAGAATTAACAGTAGCCTGAAAAGCAAAACCATCAGCAATAGAATCTACATAATAACCAATTCCATACTCACCATTGAAGAAACTAAGTACACCATATCCACCTGCTGCAGTTAAATTATTTTGCATTGCACGCGTAAAGTTAGCTAATTCCGTAGAAATTCCAGATCCAACACCTCCATGATAAACATTTACACCTGCTGCTGCATTAGTAGCTGTTCCCATAAATATATCAAGTCCTCTCGAAAAACCGCCTGTTCCTGCTTGTGCTATATAAACACCTGCATCTCCTGCTCCTGTATTAGTCATAGATATAGAATGTCCCATCCCAAGTCCTGCATTATTTACAAAAAGTCCTGAAGAAGTGCTTGTTGCATTAGTCATACTAATAACTTGACCAGTTCCAGCACCAGCCTGAAAAACACCAACTCCTAATGCTATACTAGCTGCATCCATTTGTAACTCTATACCTCTTGAAAAAGCATCAGTCCCATCTTGATCTATGAAAGTTCCTGTTCCTCCTGCTCCTGTATTGGCCATAGTAACAACAACACCATCACCAAGATTTGTATTATTTACCCTAAGTGCAGATGCAGTACTTGTAGGATTATCCATATTAATAAGTTGCCCCATGCCTGCACCAGAATGGAAAATACCAACTCCTAATGCTATACTAGCTGCATCCATTTGCAATTCTATACCTCTCGAAAAAGCATCAGTTCCATCTTGGTTTATAAAAACTCCTGTTCCTCCTGCTCCTGCATTTAGCATATTAATAGTTGCTCCATTTCCAAGACTCGCATTATTTACAAAAAGTCCTGAAGAAGTGCTTGTTGTATTAGTCATATCTATAACTTGACCTATTCCTGCACCTCCATTATCTACTAATATACCAGGTGCTGTGCTTGCTGCTGTAAACATAGTAACGTCTAATCCTATACCAGCAGTAAAGTTTATAATCCAAGCAGCAGCATCTGTATTAGCTGCATTTTGGGGAAAAACTACTAAAGAGTTGCCAGTGGCTCCTGCATGGTCTACCTCTATACCTCCAACAGCAGCAGTCTGCACTACATGCAACTTAGAAGTTGGAGCAGCAATATCAATCCCCACATTTTGGGCAAAGGTGTTTGTAGCAAAAAACATTGCTATCAATAAGTGTAGTGTAAGTATCCTTTTCATTTGGTTTATTTTTAATGAATGATGATAATTTATACAAAAAATGCATGTAAAACTATGCAAAATAACATTATATATATAATGTGGTTGTCAAAACTGTGTATTTTTCAACTAAAAAAATGATCTATTGTACTATTCTTCATTAGAATACACAAAGATGATAACAAAAAAGCCCCAAAAATGGGGCCTTTTTTTATATCATCTCTATTAGATGGAGGGCTACTATTCGAAACAGAAAGTTTATTCTAATTCTACGCGCCCTATTTTATCCAATTTTTTCCTATTCCCATATACATAAATAGTATTTTCATCAACCTTTTTGTTAATTCTAGGTCTTAAGATTAATTCATCATTTTTAGCTCCATAAAGTACTTCTCTTTTCATAGTACCGTCTTGTTTTATAGTAACTAAGGTTGGTACACCTCTATCCAAATTGGCCATTACTTTTGGTTTCTCATCAATTGGAGTAATAATATTTTTAGGATTATCATTATAAATGAAGTAATAAGTCCCATTTTTAGCTGCCATTAAATAAGATAAATAAATAGACTTATCTTTCATTAATGCGATTGAAAATGATAATGTTATCGATATACCTCCTGCTCCTGTAGTCCCTCCTAATGTAAGTTTTGGGCGAGTGAACACTTGACGTTTAGGGATAGATTTCAACCAAATTAAAGTACCATCTTTACTCATTCTAGTTACTAATATATCTTGATACTTATATTGATCCATCACATTGGTTTGTGCAAAAAGTCTAGATTCACTAACTAAAACAATCTCCCCATTATCGGCTAATACAATATCCATTATAAAATGAGTGAGTGGTATTCCTTTTTTATACTTTTTTGCTTCTTTTCCATATGCACTTTGATAGTCTTCATCTGTATAAGCAATAAATTTTTTATAGACTTCTTTTTGCTCCTCAGGATTATAAATATAGGAAAACACCCCTTGTATCCTAGGCATTGTGAAAGCTTTCATTTTATTCATATAATACCCTACAGCAACTAAATTTTGTTGTTGATTGACTGCTAATGCTAGTGATATAATTACATGATCTTTATCTAAGATAATGGATTGCATATCTTTGCTGTAACCATCTTTACTATCATAAGTATAAATAAAAAAATCTGTATATGTATTTGTTGGTTTAGCAACTAACATATGTATATATCCATTTTGATCAAATGTGAAGTTATCAACAAACACCTCTCTTTTTGCTTCTTTCATAGGTATTTTATCCTCTAAATCGGCCACCACTTCAAAAGAATCATCAATAACTTTTACCCTAATTTGTTTTGCTTTCTCTTTCTTAAGAGTAGAAGTATGATATACCAATATAGTATTTTCGTCTAACCCTACCTCAAAACCAAAATCCCCACTTCTTCTTTTATTTTCTACATCTATTTCTAACAATAAATTACTTTTGCCAACCTTCCCTTTTAGACTAACTTCATAATAATAAATATTGTTTTTCTTCTTAACATATAAACTTGTAAACAATAATATCTTTCCAGATTTTGGGAAAAAGTGAATTTTCTCTATTTCTGTTTTCTTCTCATGCTCTTCTGGTAGGCTAAATTCATAAGAATTTTTAAGGGAAAGCTTTTGCTTATCATATATTTCTATATAAAAATCTTTGCCTTTGGAAGCTAAAGTAACAACTTCATCATCTGTTTCACCTAATATACGATTAGTGAATGATTGGTTTTTATTGGCTTCCCCCCATTCTATCTTTACATTGTCTTGAGCAAATAGATTTGTAACAAAAAAAGTCATTAATAAAAAAAGTACGTTTTTCATGATTTAGATTTAGCTTATAAAATTTTATAATTACATAAAGATACTCAATTGACCATATTCTTACTAATGAAACTAACGAACATGTCATATGGCTTAACGAACATGTCGTTTTTGGTAATGAATACCTACCTTCTATCAATAAACAAAGCAAGTTTTTGACTTACTATTCTAACTTTAGGATTTTATTTTTCTTGACATTATATCTAAGTTTATAAGGTTTATTCTGAAGGGCCATAAACCTAAATTTTGCCAATACTTGTTTATTTTTATATTCAAAATTATAACTATCATCAACAACTCCATTCCTTATCAAACAAAGGCTTCCACACCCTCCATTATCAATAATACATTCTTCTATCTCTACTATAGACAATTGAGTTACATTAGATGCCATTACACTTCTACATTCCCCCCTTAAGGTATCTTTGGTATTGTCAAAATGCCTGATTCTTCTAATGTAATAAGATAATTAGAGTTGGCTTTTGTCTTTTTTAGTTGGATTATAAATTTGGGAGTTGTATACCTTCTAGTTTTTAGATCTTGTATGTTAAAACCTCCACAACAATGATTGTACATAAATTCATAAGCACCATTCTTCTTTGCTTTGAAATAGATGGTGTCCAATTTTTTTTTCCTATACCCTTGATAGAAAATAATGTCTACCCCCTTGCTTTTTCTTTTTAGTTCTAACATACTTTTCAGGAGGCATTCCATACCTAAAGGGGGGCTCCTTATATCAACCAATATTGGGCTATAAGATGTTTAGATGGTTTAGTTTTTCTAAGCATATTTTTTATGCGACTAGTATCTGCTCCAAAACTTATTGTTTGAGCAAAAACTCCCATTGGAGTAATGCAACATAAAACTATTATTGTAATTAATTGCTTCACTAGTTTTCTTGTTTTTTAGCCTCTAAACACTCTGATAAAGCTATTTCTATATTTCTTCGCTCTTTTAAAGTTGCTATTTCTAAATCAAGGGCTTGTTTGTAGGCTTCTATAGCCAAATCCCATTGTGTTCTAGCTTTGTATAAATCGCCAGCCAACTCATAAGCACGATAGTATTGGGGGTTGATCTCTTGAATACGTAAAGCTTTGTCATGCTCCATTTTATCAAACTCAACTCTACTTAGTTTAGTAATCTTTTGTAGATGTTTTTTGAGCTCACAAAACTCTACATATTTCTTGTACTCCTCCGTCTTCAAAAATGGATCTGCCACAATAGTCAAAGAATCTACTTTGATCTCTCTATCATCACTCAAGTTAGGATATTCACTAAACACCTCATTCAAATCATAGGCTACAAAAGCACCTAATTGATAAGGATTAGTAGACACCCAAATCAAGCGTTTTTCAGGCATAAACACCACTCTATGATGAGCAATCAGCTGATTGAGCGCCTTTTCGTTGCCCATTCCAATATCTTCATCATACAAACCACCTCGATCTCGAAGTATAGCAGCTACATTTTTATAATCTAAAACTTCATAACGATTTAGCAATTCTTCAGTGCGCTGTTGACGATAAAAAGAGGCACTTTCTTTTATATTTCGTTGGGTACTAGAATCATTTGCAAAATGAATCACTTTGATAATGATTAGAGCAAATAATAGAATTACTATCAGACATTAATAATGATGTAATACTAATTGACTTTTCGATTAAGGCTTCCCATCTTGTGCAGAAGATATCATAATTGTCTCTGAAACAAAAGTTTCCATTTCCTGAGCAATAGCATGTGCCTCTTCTATATTCTCAGCATATTGTAGAATTTGTCGAGCAACTATGGCTATAGGCGTTTTCGCAGAAGTAGGCATCTTTGAGTGAGCTGCATTTAGAGTCACCGTCAACCCTTTCTCATTCATACCAGAAGTGACTCCAATCATACCAGCCCAAGTCACCATAGCAAATTTATGCCCCTCATCAGGATTCACAAACAAGATAATTTTATCCTTAGAAAAGTCATCCCCTACATAAAAATTGAAATTGCGACCAACTATTAAACTACTATCGCTACTTTTTTCATCCCAACCTGAAAAAGAAGTGTAGCCAACCAAAGCATAATCTTGTAATACATGCCCAATATCATAAGTCTCATGGTAGTTGAGCATACGCTCAAAAGCATTATAATCTTCTGGTGCAAAATGTGATTCTCCATAAATTTCTAACTGATATTCTAGAGGTATATATTCATCTATATTTCTATTAAAAAAACCTATCAAATAACGTAATAAATAGAGGTAGATTCGGGAAGGAATCATCTCATCTATTTGAGCTACAAAGGCCTTTTCTTGAGAGGCCAAAAGTTCTTGAGTTAAGTTGCCCCAAATAGCTCCACGCTCAAAAGGAGCACCTTCAATATAGCCCTCATACAACCCTAACTCATTCTTGCGAAGCCAGTTATTTCCTATTTTGTAAAAGGTAGGACTAATAGCTTCCCTTTTGAGCTCTAAGGTAGCTTTGTCCTCAACAGGAGGAGGTGCAATATGCAACCACCATTCCAAGAAGATAACCAACAATATCAAAAAAATAATGAAGTAGATTACAAATTTAACGTGAACTAAGGATTAGAAATTAAGCAGCTTTATGTTGAACATTAGTTAATGAAGGATAATAAATAGCTGGTTTTTTATCTAAATATTGATAGGCAATTAATCCAGCAAATAAATGAGAAAAGGCATTAATAGG
>JAAEPD010000362.1 GCA_024222455.1 Aureispira sp. | reverse complement strand
TGGATCAGTTTGGGTCTCTAGTAGTTCTTCTATATAAGCTTCAAACATTATTAGTTGGTTTTTATCTGTGTTTTTAACTCTCAAAGTAACAATTTATCCCTATTTTAAATCTTGACTTTGGACTTTTCCGAAGTTTTCAAAATCAGTTAGATTTAGAATTGTATGATATGTTAGGAAGACAAATCTTAAAATCTACATCAAATACTAATATGTTTAAAGTGAATAGAGGGCAGCTATCTACAGGAATGTACATCTACAGAATTAGTAATAATGGAGAGTTACTATATAGTAATAAACTGATGGTGAAGTAATTCTAAACCTTAAAAATAAATTTATGAATAGTAAGATTGCTAATCTTGGAAATTGAAGAGGGGATTGGTAGCTTTGAAAGCTAGAGCGCATTAACATATGTTTATTATAAGTATAATTTAAATTTAGATTAATCTATCGTTAAAGCAACCAATTAATAAGAATCTACTCCAATATAATTCTAGTTTTGTTGACGAAAAAAGAACGTAAACTCTAAAACTAATTTTATGCTAAAGAGAATTGTATTTGTAGTAATTGGATTTTTTATTTTGAATTCTATCAATGCTCAAATAGAGGGGCAAGCTCATGAGATAGGTGTTTCTATTGGAGGAGGATTATCTTTTGAGCTTACTTACAAAAGAGGAACTCCCAAAAGTTTATTCCGATTGAGAAGTGTTTTATTTAATTTAAATAATTCTCGTGTTCCAAATTCATCTACGAATAAGTATACGGCTGGCCTTTTTGGAGGCTATGAGCGTAGAGCCAATATTGCAAAATACCTTAAATTTGTATATGGCTTTGATTTAGGGGCGTCTTATAATGGTCAGACTTCAGAAGGAAATGAAAATAATGTAGAAATTGAAAATAAAGAGCATGTAATTACTCCATCCATTAATTTGGTGCTTGGTATCAACTATGTTCTAAAAGATCAGTGGATATTTTCATTAGAGCTATTACCTTATTTAAGTTATGGATTTAGGTTTACAGATCGCAGAATCATACAACAAGGTATAGAACAGATAGAAAGTTCTGTTTCACATTTTATTCATGGTGGCCTAAATACTAAAGCTGTTCGACTAGGAGTTGCATATAGATTTGTAGGCAAGAAAAAAAAGAGTAAAAAAGTAAAAGGATAGGTGAGAAGTAAAAAAATAGCGAGTGGCTCAAAACCACTCGCTATTTATATTTTTAAGCTAAAACCAATTTATTCTCAGCAATATAAGCGCCCCAAGCAGTAGGTAAATGTACTCCTTGCATGCGCAAAGCTTGAACCCGATAAAGAAAGGCAGCCCCTTTCATGATATGTTCAGCTATATCAGCAGCTTGACGGTTAGTATATTCAGCCAAATAAGTACCTTTAGCCCAGTCGTTGAAGGCGCCCATAGCAGGGCCACACCAAATTTGCATATCTTGTCTACGATCCTCTATACCTTGATTTGCCCAATTAGAAGATAGACCTAAATACCATCTGAAAATAAGCGCCATTTTACGTCTAGGGTTATCCTTAGCACGTTCAATCTGACTAGGATCACGCTCATTAAAAAAGTCTATACAACCTTGCCAAATCTCTTCAAGAGGTTTGCGGAATGTTTTAGTTTCTAATTTTTCGCGTTTTGCTGTAGGAATCTCATCTATAGAGTTGTAGCGCATATAATATTCGTACAATTTTTTAGCTCTAGGTCCAAATAAGCTACCTCTTTTGAGTACCTGTAATTCTACACCCATTTCGAACATATCCGAAGCAGGAGCCATCATTACATCTGTCTGAGACACACCTGCTAAGAGTTTGCGCACATGCTCAGAAGTACCAGCCTCTACACAAGCCTGATTGACAGATCCCGTAACAATATAAGCTGCACCCATCATAAATGCCGATAGAGCAGAAGCTGGAGTAGCAATACCTCCTGCAGCACCTACCCGAATAGGTGTAGCGTATTGATATTGAGCTTGGAATTCATCTCTTAATAGAATAATAGAAGGAAGCAAAGCTACCAAAGGTCTATTGTCTGTATGTCCTCCCGAATCGGCTTCTACTGTTATATCATCAGCCATTGGTACTTTAGCAGCTAATTCTGCTTGTAGTGGAGTGATTTTTCCTTGCTCTAGAAGTTGTGTTAAGTACTTTTGAGGAGCAGGTTGCATAAAACGGCTCGCTACCTCTTTTCTAGAGATTTTAGCAATTACTCGGTTGTTGATAATAACATTCCCTTCTGCATCTTGACTCAACCCAGCTACTCTGTAGTGAACTATATTAATACTCAAGGCCAAAAAAGCAGAGGCTTCTACTATTCGAACACCTTTTTCTAAAAATAGCTTGACTGCTCCTTCTTCCAGTGCCTTCTCGTTTGGACTATGAATAAGATTAAAGGCATAGCTTTCTGTGGGCAAAGCAGCTTGAATGGTATTAATAGCTTGCTCTACTCGTTTAGGTACCAAACCAGCAGCACCAAAAGAACCAATAAACCCAGCTTTCCCCATAGCAATTACCAATTCTTCAGAGGCAATTCCATTAGCCATAGCACCAGTCTTGTAGCAATATTTGAGCTTATAATCTCTCTTGAAGGTTGGGTCTCCCAAATTATCAGCAGTCATAGGAGCTACCATTGCCAATATTTGCAAGCCCTTGCCATCTGTAGTCAGCTCCCCAGCATTGGCAACACCTATTCTACCTGCAAAATCTAAAACGACAAAGCAGTTGTCAGCAGTATTTTTTAATTTTTCTAATTGTCCAGCTTCATCCCAAGAAATTGATCTTGGAGAGCCTTTCCAGAAGAGTTGTTGTTTATTTCCTGTATGTGTTATCATTATATTATTTTAAGTCGTTAGATTTAAGAAGTAAGTATTAAGTGATTAGTGTATGGACTATGTGGTTATTTGATGATTTGAGGTAGATTGTTAATCAAATCAACGAATAATCAAATAATCAAAATTCTACCAAACTCTTGCCTATAAACTATTTTAGATGAATAACTTATTACTATGAGATAGTAGTCTTAATTTCTATTCCTTCACAAATTTCTGAATCAATGCTCTAGTATTCTCTATATTGTAACTTTTGCTAAAACCGCTAGGGCAAAGAGGTGTTTCTCCTAAATCAATAATTTTCAGTTTTTTTAATTTTAATAGAGAACTAGGTAATTCTGTTAATGGATTACGATATAGATACAATTCTTCCAATTCAGGAAGTTGATCCCAAAAGTCGGGTAATTTTTTGAACTGATTATAGCTTAGGTAGAGTTTCTTTAAATTTTTCAGGTTGACCATAGATTCTGATAAACTCTTCAGTTGATTAGCACCTAAACCTAGATTCCTTAACTGAGTTAGGTTCCCTATAGTGCTAGGTAGATTAGTTAAACCATTAGAACCAATATCTAATTTTGTAAGGTTTTTTAAGTTTCCAATGGTAGTTGGTAGTTTTTCAAAATTATTTCTAACAAGCTCCAACGTTTTTAAATTCTCTAGTTTGAATAAGGCTAAAGGCAGCTTTTTAAATTTATTATGACTTAAATTTAGATAGGTTAGATTAGATAACTTTCTAAAGCCCAAAGGTAGTGTTGAAAGTCTGTTTGAGGATAAACATAGAAAAGAAAGGGATTCTAAATTGGAAAAGCTTGTCGGTAACTCAACTAAATTGTTTGCTGTTAGATACAATGTGCTGAGTTGAGATAGAGCACCAAAAGATTTAGGTAGTTTGGTGAGCTTGTTAAACTTTAGTTCTAAGGTGGCTAAAGTTTCTAGTTTTCCAAAAGACTTAGGGAGTTCTACTAATCTATTTTTATTAAGAATCAACCTGCTTAAATTCTTTAGTTTCGATATAGAAGGAGGCAAGTTGCTTAGCTTATTACTATAAATAGATAGAGAAGATAGTTGTTGCAAATCTCCCAAATTGTTAGCCAACTTCTTTATGTTATTAGAACCCAATTGCAAGCTCTTTAACTTTGTTAAAGTACCAATTATAGGTGTCACCTCATTCAACTTATTCATAGACAAAGAGAGTCGTTGAATATTACTGAAATTAGCTAAGTATACAGGTGGTTTGTTTAT
>JAAEPD010000361.1 GCA_024222455.1 Aureispira sp. | reverse complement strand
TTTGCAGCTTTGATTACTTTGCATCTTAATTAATAATTCGCCTAGTGTTTTTTTGTCCGTGGGTCAGACTGAGTTTCTTGCAAGGCTTCTATGTACTCTTTAAACATCATTTTCTGGTTTTTAAACTCACAAATTAACTACTATCTACTACTTTTATACTTTTCCGAAGTTTTCAAAAGTATTTATAGTCTTTTTGTTCCAAATGAAAAATACATCTGAAGACATAGGCTTGACTAATCAGGTCATAGCGAAGTGCAGAATCCTCTATATCCAACACCTTATCTATCCATTCCTGAGCTTTATCGTAGCGCTGATGCGCAAAATAAAGAAGAGAACAATATAGGGACATTAGCATAACTTGTTGCATAGGCATTGCTGACCAATGATTGCGAAGGTTTTTGAACATTTCCTCTATAAGAGCCTCATATTTATTTTCTTCATACAGACAAAAGTCATATTGATACTTTATTTGCAAGAAATAATAAGAAGCCATTATTTTAGCTCTATCATTTTCGGTGAGATAGCGTTTATGAGATTTTAGTATTTTCAAAAAACGATGGACTTCATTGACCAAATTTTTGTCCATCAAACGCCCTCCGATACCAATCCAATGCTCCAAGCCTGTAATGTATAGGTATAGATTTCGACTCAGAATATGAGGATATTGTTCTATCGTATCCAGAAATTTTTGATACCATTCTATGGATTCTACAAATTTTTGGATGGTATACAAATGATTAGCCTGTGCAAAGAGTAAGTAAATCTCTGATTCTTTAGTATTGAATTCGTTGTGTTCTAATGCATTTTGTATATGTTCTACTCGTTCGGGGAGGGAAAGTTCTATATTTTTGCCTTCCATCAAAGCAAATTTTCTAACCTCTGTTTGGAGCAATAAGTTTTGAATTTTTTCGGTTTCTAGGTTGGCAATATTGTTAATCATGGATTGTTCATAATCAAAATCTTTAGAACTTAGATTAACATAGCTTTGGCGTGCCGCTGCTTGTATTTTATGTTTCCAGAGTAGAATATAGTACAACCAATTTTCGCTTTCTTCAGCTAGTTGCAATGCTTTTTTTAAGAGTTTTTGATGTTGAGAGTATAAGCTTTTTTTTATTAATAAATCTAGGTCACTAAGTGCATTGCGCAAGTGCATTTCGGTAGAGTAGTCATTATAACTACGCATGCTTTCTAATATCTTTTGGTACAAATAATTTTTAGCTCTAGGTAAGTAGCTAATTAGCTTTTCTCCTTTTAGTGCTTTCTTGAGCAACTCTTCCTTATACTCCGTTTGTTTATTTATGGCCTCAAATAGCAATACATAGCTTCCACCATCTTTGGAATGTAAGGTAGCATGACGCTTAAAATATGATTTTTCATGTTGACTAAGCGAACGAATCAAGTCAAATAAATCAGTTGAAACAGGTTTCATGCACTGTTAGGTTCTAGTGAGGAAAGGCTTGGGAGCTAGATTTATCAATCACTTATGCATAAATATTGCCATATTAATTCAAAAAGTTATGATTTTGATTTAAAATATTGAATACGATCTTCAATTATCTCTTTATGCGCAGTTTTGTACGAACATGGACGTATTCTAGATAGTACCCAAGCATATATAACCGCAGGTGGATAGGCATGAGATTGGGTAACATCTTGCTTGGCATAGTCTTCTATTTCCCTTTTTAGGTTGACCCAATGTTTGTGATTAGGTGCTTTCATTAGTTTTTGCATAGCCTTGATTAGGTATACAGAATAGCCATGATAGTGTTTATATTTTTTGAGTCGACGAGTACATTGTTGCAATAAATGATTTAGGTATTTATAGTCTTCTTGTTCAAAATAAAAAATACATCGAAAGACATAGGCTTGACTAATTAGGTCATGACGTAAGGCATTCGCTTCTGTTTCTATCACCCTGTCTATCCATTCTATAGCCTTATCATATTTTTTGTGGGCAAAATAAAGTAGGGCGCAATACAGAGCAGTAAGCATTGTCCGTTGAGGAGGAATAGAGTTCCAAGCTCCTTTGAGTTTGCGAACCATATCTTGGATCAAAGCATCGTACTTATTTTCTTCATACAAACAAAAATCATATTGATATTTTAGTTGTAAATAATAGTAAGCAGAATTAATTTTAATAGTATCATTGTTCCCTAAGTAGTTTTTATGGGTTTTTAAAATTTTAGGCAATCGTTCCACCTCTTCTATCAAGGAATGATCCATCAGACGCCCACCAATACTAATCCAGTGCTCTATAGCTGTAATGTATAGATAGATATTTCGACTTAGTATATGAGGGTATTGCTCTATAGTTTCTATAAATTGTTTGTACCATTGGGTTGATACTTTTACGTCTTTCAAATCGTGATTAGCCTTGGCAAAGAGTATATAAATTTCAGATTCTTTAGTATTGGTAGTAGCCTCTTCCAATGCTTGTTTTATATGTTCTAATCCCTCAGGAGCAGCCTTTTTTATGTTTTCGCCCTCCATTAGCGTAAATTTCCGAACCTCTGTCTGTAATAGAAGATTTTGCACTTTTTCTGTTTCTAATGCCAGAATCGTATTAACAGATTCTTGCTCCTCATCAAAATCATGAGGAGTAAGCGTTGTATAGCTTTGGCGAGCAGCTACTCGTATCTTATGTTTCCATAAGAGCATATAGTACAGCCAGTTTTCACTTTCTTCAGCAAGCTTTATTGACTTTTTGAGTAGTTTATGATGTTGGCTATACAAGCTTTTTTTGAGCAGTAAATCTAAGTCACTTAAGGCATTGTGAAGTTGCATTTCGGTAGTATGGTCATAGTAATGCCGCAAACTCTCTAGTATTTTTTGGTATAAGTACTTTTTTGCTCTAGGTAAATAGCCTATCAATTTTTCATTTACTAGTTGTTTTCTTAGCAAAGTTTCATCATAATCCTTTTGCTTATTAATAGCTTCAAATAATTTGATGTAATTCCCTCCATCACGGGAATGTAGCGTAGCATGTCGCTTGAAATAAGCCTTCTCATGTTGTCCTAAAGATCGGATTAAATCGAATAGATTAGTGGAAATTGGTTTCATTTTGTAGGGGCTTTGAGTTGTAATTTACTGCCAAATGCTGTTTTAAAACTTGGCACAGTTGGTACAGTTTTGTCAATATGATAGACAATAGCGTTGATCATCTCCTTTTATTGTTTTGATAGATATTGCTTTGATTAATTGTTGATTATATATTATGTAAAATGAGTAATTAATAAAAATAAAGTAATACTGTTCTTAAAGGCCTAAAGAACAATTATAACAATATAAATCATCACACACAGAATTAAGTAACCTGCCTAAAACAGGTGAAAAAAATTAAGAAACCCCTTTTGGGGAATGGGAGAGTTATGATTAAAGCGAACTAAAAAGATAGTTAACATTTAAAATTAATCCAAATGACTAGCAAGATTTTATACATCGGACTTTTTATACTAACCGCAATAGGAACACAAGTGCAAGCACAATCTGTGAAAAACAAAAAGGTAAAGACTAAATTTTTGGAATATCCAAAAGTGCCTTTAGCAGGCAATAACACAGAGAGTTTAAAGATCGATTTTTATACACATGATATTAGTCTGCAAGATAAACAAATGCGAGATGTGAAAACAACTTGTGTACGAAAACTAGGGTCTAAAAAAGAGATAGTAGAGGTAACTACATTTTACTACAATATTAACTATACAGCTCCTGCTGCAATCATAAAAATATCGGATGCACAAGGCCACTTATTATATGCCGAAAAGACTGCCAATGTAAGTGCTTCTAGTACCAAATTTGGTTACCAAAAATGTGAATATTTTAGGAGTGATAAGATGAAGGCAGACTATGCTAAAGGAGAAACATCTTTTAAGGTAAAACTCAACCAAACTTCTCAAAATGACGCTTTTCAGAAGGCCAGCACATTTGTAAATAATGCCATTTTCTTCAATTATGCAGAAGAGGAGTTTAAGGTAGCTAGTGCCAAAGGTAAAAACTTTGACTATAGCGAGTTGGACGAAGCGCAGGCTATGGCTGTAGATGCCTACAAAAAAATGAAGAAAAACTGGACTGACCAAACAGCTGCTGTTGAACTCCAAAAGGCAATTGGGATTTGGGAAAAAACATTGGAGGAATCTAATATAGAAGACAAGAAAGCCCGCATCAATCAAAAGATTACTATGGCTTTGCATGAAAACATAGCGATAGCAAGTATGTTCTTGACAGACTACGAAAAAGCTAAGATTGCTATCAATAACTCTGTAGCCTTGATCCCAGCTGGACTAACTACAGATCGGACAGAAGTTCGTAAAGCGCTAAAAATATTGATTTTTGATAGAGCTAGAGCTTATGATTGGAACAAGGATTTGCCAGTAGTGACTAAAAGACATAAACTTTCTGTAGCTCGCCATCCATCTAGTGCTTTTGCTCAAGGCAAAAAGGATTTGGCTGCTTTTCGTATCGAAAAGAATGTGGCTTCACTTCAAGAAGATAAGGAGATTAGAGATAATGATATTGCTGCAGGGAAAGCGAATCCTTATACACACAAGATAATATACTCTGTGGCTACAGGTTATATGCTCACACTGCCTTCTGCTACAGGCGAAGCTAGTATAGAAGCTATGTTGGCTGCCAATAAGGAGCGTTTGAATGCCTTTCCTGTAGAGGTGACAGGGCTAGTACAATTGAACCAATTAATACTGAAAAACAACAATATCAAAGATATTCCGAAAGATATTACAAAGCTGAACAACCTGAAACGCCTAGATCTTTCTAATAACCAACTGACTACTTTACCTACAGAATTAGGGCAGCTAAGCAACCTGAAAAAACTGATCATAAAAGGAAATAAGATACCTAAAGCTATTATTGATCAGATACAAGATCAACTCCCAAAATGTAAAATTATACTCTAGTTAGTGTCAAGAATATAGGCCCATGCAGCTCCCGTCCCAAATCCCTTTTATAGTTATAGGGAGCTGCTTTTTTTCATTATTAAAATTCATTAGCAATGAAGTTGGTCAAGCCAATCGATTTATTCAGATAAAAATCTAAAAATAAAAAATCATGAATATAGTTAAACTACTTTTCACCGTGACAATAATTTTTACAAGCATTTTTTCACTCTATGCACAGCCTTATTCTAATAGTACTTTTGACGACTATTGGATAGTAACAGACCTTGCTTCTCCTCAGTATATATACTTTCAGTTTGATGGTGTTGGAGGAATAGATACTATAGGTATTTTTGGTGGAGCAGGTCAAAATAATGGAAGTTACCAAGTCAATAGTAATGGAAGTTATAGTGGTTCATTTACTTTAGGTACAGATTTTATCACCTTTAGTGGGCAGTTGCACAACAACGATTCTGCAACAGTTACACTCCTTATTGATAACTCTACTTATGGGCCATTTCCTTGTGTCAAAGCAAATCCTTCTAAGCTAGGTGGTACTTGGCAAGGAACCTTTATAGAGGATTCTACCAATCTTACTTATAATGTAACTCTAAGTGTAGATGCTCATGGTAAATACATCGCTTCCAGTGGAATAGCAGGACCTGTAGTAGGAGAGTTATTAGTTAACAACAATGGAAATGTAGTTTCTCATTTTACAACAGTAGATCCTAATGGTGGCTGGGGCGAAATACACTTGAATGGCAGCCTGATAGCTCCAGATACTATTGTAGGGAAGTTAGATTTGGATTGTAAGCCTTGCCATGATGCACAATTGAGGTTAGTTCGTACACAGTTTTTATCTATCGAGAAAATTTTCAGCCCTAAAGTTTCCCTTAGCTTACAAGCTTACCCCAATCCAGCCACTGATCATGTTCAAATTGGATTTGAACTGAAAACCCCAGAAATAATAGATGTAAAGGTGTATGATTTGCTCGGTCAGCAAGTTGCGAGTTTGCTTCAAGAGCAGCTTCCTGCAGGAACGCACAATATTTCATGGAATATAAACCAGTCCATAATCCCTCAAGGTCAATACATTGTGCGCCTGCAGGGAACTCGTAGCCAAAGCCAGCAAAAAATTATGATTACTAAATAAAACCCAATTACAAATTCATTATGAAAAAATTATAT
>JAAEPD010000360.1 GCA_024222455.1 Aureispira sp. | reverse complement strand
TGGATCAGTTTGGGTCTCTAGTAGTTCTTCTATATAAGCTTCAAACATTATTAGTTGGTTTTTATCTGTGTTTTTAACTCTCAAAGTAACAATTTATCCCTATTTTAAATCTTGACTTTGGACTTTTCCGAAGTTTTCAAATTGAGGGTCAATTTCTATAATATAATGCTGCCCGATAGCAATGTAAATGAACCATTGTCTAATGGCTTTTTTAGATACCGTATAGAACAGCAACCCAATAATCCTAATGGTACCGTAATCGAAAACCAAGCAGCTATTTATTTTGATTATAATCCAGCTATAATGACCAATACGACCTTCCATACAGTAGGTGAAAATTTTGTAGCTGTTAATATTATAACAAGTACAGAAGAAACCTTATTCAACAATATAGAAGTTAAGGTTTATCCCAATCCATTTCAAGAGCAAACTACTATAGCAGTAGAAGGGGGAAATTATGAAGATTTATGATATGATGGGTAGAATGGTCTTGCAGACCAACACCAATGATAATAAAATCGAGTTGCAAAGGGGCAATCTACCACAAGGTGTTTATGTCTATAGACTAGAGGGTGATGGTAAGTTGATTAATACAGGTAAGATTGTAGCACAATAGATTATAAAAAGTAGTTTAAAAATCAGCTATTTCGACAAAAAACGCTTTAATTTGCAGCATTACTCAACCAAACTTATTAAGAGAGTCATGAAAGAGCAAATCTTAGAGCGTTTTTTGCGTTATGTCAAGGTCGATACCGAATCTGTATTTGGAGTAGATAAGATACCTAGTACCGATAAACAGTTTGATTTATCCAATCAGATAGTAGAAGAATTGAAGCGTATTGGTATGCAAGATGTAGAGATAGATGAACATTGTTATGTAATGGCAACCTTACCATCTAATGTAGACCATGAAGTGCCAACTATTGGTTTTGTGGCACATGTAGATACTTCTCCTGATTTTACTGGTGCAAATGTGAATCCTCAGATTTGGGAAAATTATGATGGTGGAGATGTGGTCTTGAATGCTGCTCAAAATATAGTGATAAAAGTGTCAGACTTTCCTGAGATAGCTCAATTCAAAGGAGAAACTTTGATTACTACAGACGGAACTACACTTTTGGGTGCTGATGATAAAGCTGGGGTAACAGAGATTGTTTCAGCAATGGAATATCTAATCAATCATCCAGAAATCAAGCATGGTAAGATTCGCATTTGTTTTACGCCTGATGAGGAAGTTGGACGTGGTGCAGACTTGTTTGATGTAGAAAAATTTGGTGCTCAGTGGGCTTATACTATGGATGGTTCTGTAGTAGGAGAGTTGGAGTACGAAAACTTTAATGCAGCTTATGCTGTAGTCAAAATACAAGGTAAAATTGTACATCCTGGTTATGCTAAAGATAAGATGATCAATGCTTCTTATATGGCAGCCAAGTTTATCAATGCATTGCCTGCCAATGAGGTGCCAGAACAGACAGAAGGTTATGAAGGCTTCTATCACTTAACAGGTATGGATGGCAAAACAGAGTATGGGGAGTTGCGTTATATTATCCGTGACCATGATATGGACAAGTTCAAGGCTCGCAAAGAAGACTTTCTGAAATTAGCTAAGGAATTAGATGCTGATTTCAAAGGTAGTATAGAGGTAGAAATGACTGATCAGTATTACAATATGAAGGAAAAAGTAGAGCCTGTGATGTATATTGTTGATTTGGCAAAAGAAGCTCTAGAAGCTTTGGATATAGTGCCATTGATTCACCCAATCCGTGGAGGTACAGATGGTTCTCGTTTATCATACATGGGATTACCTTGTCCTAATATTTTTGCAGGTGGTCTCAACTTTCATGGTCGTTATGAATTTGTGACTTTAGAGTCGATGGATAAAGCAACACAGGTGATTGTGAAGATTGCTGAAATGGCTGCTCAAAGAGAGTGGTAAGCTTTTTGTTTTTGTATAAAAAAATTCAATGAGCTATTAAGAAAAACACAATATCATGAAACGACTAAGCATATTTTTTATGATTTGCCTTTTGGCAGCTTGTAGCAAAAGAGATATACTCATTGATGTTGATACTAGTTATGTAGGACTTTGGGTAACTAGCGATGTTGGCTCTTGTGCACGATACATTAATATAGAGTCGAGTGGAGATGCTCGATACTACAAAGGAGGTGTGTCTGTGGACTGTAAAGAGAATCAATTGAGCAAAGGTGTAGCTAAAACAGATGGAGAATGTATCTATATAGGATCACGCAGTTTTCCTATCAAGACAATACCTGTTTTTAACCAAACTTCCCAAACATGGGTCATGGAACTAGAAGTAAATAAAGAGACCAAGGAATTTATAAAGCTATAATAAGCATTGGCTTGGTTATAAAAATATCAATGGCGACTGATTTAGTATCAGTCGCCATTTTTTATTAGATCTGTGCTTGTGCTGTGTTGATATTATTTTATTCGTTTCAGTGTGGAAAATGAATCCAAAGAACGCTTTCCATTTTTTTCTACAAAGTAAGAATAAGAGATGTTGTCATCATCTACTCTAGTTACAATCACAATGCCTGTAGGCATACAGTTATAAATACCCTCCTGTATCTTTTCTCGAAAAATAACACGGTTTTCAAAAGACTCTACCACTGTCCATTTTCCTCCACAATCCAATGATGGATATTCAATTGTAAATTTGTCTTTTGCTGTATTACATTTCAAATCAATGGTCCAAGTTTTTTCGCCAGAAGTATAAGGCTGATAACCCAATCCTTGCCATTGCCCATCTAGCCAAGAAATATCTACTCGATTATTTGGAATAGTCATAAATAAAGGAGCTAACACCAATAGTAATATTTTCATAATGTTTTATTTAGAGTTAAGGGATTTTTTCTTTCTTTTTCTGTACATAAACCAAGCCATCAGTCCAAATAGTAGGATAAATAACCAAGCTTGAGCAAGACCAACTAAAAATGCTAAAAAGCCATGCCACCCATCATTAAACGCTTCTGCTACACGAGCAAAAAATCCTTTTTGGCTACTAGGGTTTTGTTCATAGACGGATAAATATAAGGTGCTAAAATTAACCTTACTGTCTAAATATTTTAACTGACCTTCTGCCGATTCTATTTCCTCTTGCACTTTGCGAGCAGCTTCTTCTACCTGTATAATCGCCTCTACTGTTTTTGCTTCAGTGAGCAGTTCTGTATACCTTTTATGGACAGCCTTACGAGTGTTTAAGCGAGTTTGAGCATCTATATATTGTGTAGTCACATCTTCTAGACTCACCAATTTATATTCAGGAATATCCTGATTTTTTTCCAAGCTAGCCAACAACTGATCAAAATGCTCAGCAGGTACCCGAATCGTATAGTCGATTCGCTTTTGGTACTGATTATTGCGCTGTTCTTCTTTGGCTATAACCCCATTTAGCTTTTCCAAAATAGGAGATAGAGTGGCTTTGAATCTAGCACAATCATCCACCTGAAAGGTTAGATGCCCTTCTTTTATCAGTTTTGGGGCTATTCCTGCATTTTGTGGAGTAGGTTGTGGAGCCGATGGAACAGGTTGGTCATCTCCTAAAGTTTGTCTAGGGATCGTATCGTTATTATCATTGCCTTGATCTCCACAACTAGCCAACCCTAATAGTAGAACTAGCAGCCCTACAATGGCAGAAACACGTAATTTCATGTTGTTAAGGTTTTAGTTCTTTGTAGTTCTCTCCATGCAAACTAACCAATAAGCTATTTCCACTTCCATCTACTCGCAAACCACCATACTGTGCCTGTTCATAAACTTTGGCTGTGCCTTCTTCAAAAAAGAAAGATTCTGCTCCAATCCGAACATCCCAATAAGGTGAAAAGTATTTGATAATAACTTCACCCTCACTCAAAGGTGTTTTGTGATCTTGGAAGCGCACAAACTGAGCTACATTATTGGCATCTAAGGTGACTACACAGTAGCCTCTAGATGATAAAGAATCGCCATAAACAGAACGAGTAATATCATAGCGTAAGTCCATGTAATCACCCTGCATCAATGATCGAGGGTCAACAGGAGCTAATTTCATTAAGACTAAGGTTCCATTACTTATCGTTCTTTCTTTCTGAATGATCATATAGTTGATCGCTACCATAAATATGGCTAGATTAACTAAAAAAACTATTCTTTTTATACCTGTCATAATAATTGGTTTTAACAAGTTTTACGATTTGGGGTTGATGGGTTTTGTTTGTTGTGGCAATAATTTTCGGAGTCCTAGACCTATTGCTAGGAAAATTCCACCACTACCCAACATCAATAAAGATTTGATTAATAAACTGGTCATTAAGTTGTAATAAAACATTCCTGTAAAGAAGAATATAGCCAAGATACCCAAAGCTGCAAAAGCTTTGAAATTGGAATACATTCCTAATAATAACAGCAATATGCCAGCTATAATTCCAGGTGCTTTGAGCATAGGTAACAATCCTATAGCAACAACTATTAGAATAATATTTGCTTGTTGGATACCTTCAATCTTTTTTAGTGTTTCATATAGCGTCCATAAGGTTAAACCCATTAAAACTACCGAAGAACTTATCCAGTGCCAAGGAACACCATCTATAGCATAACGATCAAAATCAGCATTGACCGAAAGCATTAGGGCAATGATCAAGCTAGTGGCAAATGTAGCTAAGAGGGTGATATACCATTTGTTAACTTTTCTAAACGAGGTAGTTATGAGTTCTGGTTCTTTTAGTATGAGTAGAGTCGTTGGTATCGCATTGAGTATAACTAAGAAGTTGAAGCCTGCAATAACATCATTTGTTGCTAATATGCCCATAAAGGATAAATTGGCAGCAATCCAACTTAAAAACTTTTGTACAGGACTTGCAGCTATAAAAAAGAAGGCAATTTCTAATATAAAAACAACCCATAGAAAAGAGTCAAAAGAAAAATTAATCCAGTCTGCCAAACCTCCTCCTATCAGTATATGCCCTACTATAATAGAGGCCAAGGCAAAAGGCTCAGCAGTAGCTTCTTGTTTGCTAATATAAGGAATAGCTAATCCCATAACTGTAAATACAATACCAAAAACAAGCAAGGAGGCTTGTGTGTCAAAAATACCTGTAGCGGCTAAAAATCCAAGAAAAAAACCAGCAGATAAAAATGCTCCTAAAAAGATCAATACCTGAATGATCAAAGGTGTCTTTTTGCTTTGGTGGTGCAGCATTGCTGCATCAAAATCTTCTCCTTTTAGCTGAATGTGAATGCCATCATCTTGGAGGTTTTTGAATAATTGACTTAAATATATCATGATATATTAGATTTAATAGTTTGTGAGGCTTAGAGGGTGTTTTCAATAGAATTTTTTGTCCAACTTTTGTACAAGCGGAGAAGATAAAATACAAGACCAGTTGTACTCCCAATCGTAAATATTGTTACCAATAAGAAGATCCCAATAAAATCCCCAATGCCTCCCATATTGAGTATAAGGGAATCAATTATAACAATTAAAGAGAAGGGAATCATGGCAGCAAAAGAAATATCTCGCACCTGCTGGACATAATACCAGCCCCCTATACCAATCCATAACAAGTAGAATAAAACACCAAAAATATCGAAAGAGGATCGACTAAAATCATCAAAAATGATAATGATCATATTGGTGGTAAGACTGTAGGTAATACCTGCTCCAATAATCCGCAAACACCATAAATTAACGACCTCCTCTCGTTTGTTGCGAACAACCCACTCCCATATAGCTAAGGCTGCAATATTGAGCCCCGAAAATAGAAGAAACATGGTTTCGTCATCCCAAGAGCGGAGTACCTGTGCGATATAAAAACCAATAGTTAAATTGACTAGGAGTAAGAAAAATAGCCACAAGAAAGGAAAACCAGAAATAGTTACCCAAGCAGCTACAAATATGGTCCAACCTAAGAAAAAGTCGTAGGCATTAGCACCTGTTTGATAGATTTGCCCAAAAACAGCAAAAAAGACTCCTACTAAAACAGAAATAACGGTCAAGCCTAATTTTCGGATATAATCATCTTTCTTGTACAAAAGAAGTCCTATTGCAGTAGCTACTATACCAACTTGGATAGTACCTAGTTTAGCAAACTTGTGCAAGTCTGACCAATTGTAAGCAAAGAAAAATATAATGCCAGCAAGCATCATTAGGGTGCCTATACTTAAGAAAAACTTGTGTGCAAAATCTAGCCAAACAGCTCGTTTGGGATAGATATAACTGTTATCATAAGCTTTTTGAGCATCTAGTGCTCGCATATCGCTGTGGGTAACCAAGAGATGTAATACTTTCCTATCGACTTGAGCATCTTGATAGCTCTCAGGTTGATGCAAGTTAGCATCAATAGCATCATTTGGATCGGTGGTCATAATGGTGTTGTGTGTTGAAAAGTGGAGCATAATAATGCACCTCTTATATTAAATAAGTATTTAATTTTTATCCAAAACAATTGGATAGATGCCCATTCTCTTATTCTTGGTGCTTACCTTTTGGAAAAAAGATTACTATTAATATACAATTAATAGCCTCGTTTTTGCTTAATTATGGTCTTATATTTTTCTGTAAAAGCTGACTTTTTACAAAATCTAATCATATTATTGAGTAAGATTTCTGCCTGAACAACATCTTTGTATACATAAAGAGCTATGAGTATTCTGCGCTGATGAGACAATGAGAGTTTAGGTGAAAACTCTTTAGCTTGCCTATAGTAGCTCATTGCTTTGTTGGCATCCTCATAATGGTTGATCTGAATATCTCCTAAGAGAACAGCCATACTAGCTTTTTCGTCTAAATGTATTTGATGGCGTTGATGTGTTTGTTGAGGATAAATGCCTTTTTGTTTGATAGGAGTAGCTGCTATGCCTACCTTAAGAATAGAAATGGCTTTAGATATATTTCCTTGTGAGTAATAATAAGAGCCTAAAAATACAAAAGGAATATCACTATCATTGTTAGTAAGTTGATAGGCTTGTTCTGCATGATGCAAAGCCTGCTTTGTGTTTTTTAATTTAAGATATAAATCCGTTAAATAACGAAGGAGTAATATCTGAGTAGGGTAGAACTCTAAATACCTTTTCTTTAGAAGATAGAATCTATTATCATGTGGATAGTAGCCCTTAAAGTGAGTTTCTAAAATTTTTTCAAATTGTAATGCTAAATCATCTGGGGATTTTAAACAGGCTAGAGCTTGTTCAAATGATTTAAGTCCTTTAGAGTGATTTTTATAGATAATCCCATGTAAATAGCCATGCAGAAAACAATATAAAGGATTGTTAGAGTAGCATTCTACCAATGTATCAATAAACCATAGGGATTGATTGTGAAGACCTTCAAAGAAACTGATCTGCAAATTGCAAGCAGTCTTAAAGAATAGATGTGTCCACATATCAGTAACAGAAGAGGCTAAAATATTCTTATAGATTTGTCGATAAGGGACAAATCGTTTCCATATATATTTATTGGCATGTTTGTGTCTGTTGGCAATATAAGTATAGGCCGATTTATCTGAATAAGGATGGTACCCATCTCCATGTATAAAAATCATGAAGCTGGGCCATAATCTTTTTAGTGATGGATATTGTTTTTTTTGCTCAGTCCAAAAGAGTTTTATCTTATCTTTTTCAGCCCAAGAGAGGAGCGATTCCTCATCATAACAGATATAAGGAATAATGCGAGCAAACCATTCATCATTCAAAAGGTCAAAACCTTCTAGCATAGAGGTGCCCACTAGAATATTATCAGCATTCTTGGATTCTAAAAGCAGAATGAGGTTTTGCTTCTCTTGAGGAGATAACGGAGCCATTATTTTTCTGGATTTTTGAAACGGCGGTCTCGCCAATGGAGAATAGGCTGTTCTATATATTTATAAATGATGGAAGCGATCAGAAAAGACAAGATAAAATAAACTATCCAGATTTGCCACCAATTAAGCCAGTTTGTAAGGCGCAAAACTAGCCTAAAAATAATCTGCATATGAATGAGATAAAGCGAATAGGAAATTAGACTAGTGTGGTGAATCGCTTTACCTAGCCAATTTTGAGGCGCTCTCCATTGGGCAGCCCACGGCAACCAAAGTACAAAACCTAGATCTATAAAAGGGAATATAAATGCTTGAGCAAGACTATTGGAGCTATACCAAGAAACTATGCCTGTACTGAGTAGCAAACAACCACCTATAAATAGTCCTTTAGCATAGTTTTTCCACCAATTGGGGTGAAAATGATAAACCCAAGCGGCCAATACTCCCCAAATTGGAGCATCTAAGCGATAGATAACAATTTGACGTAAGCCCGAATCAACGTTTAAGTTTGGCGAAGATAGAATGTGGTTGTATCTAAAAATCAATAGACTTATTAAAATGAGTATCAAACTATTTCTAAACAAGATTTTTTTACTCTTGTTTTTTGCCAAAAATGCTACTAAAAATAAGCATAGTGGAATCAATAAATAAAACCATTCTTCTATAGACAAACTCCAAGCTTCCCTAAAAAAAATAGGGTGAGGGCTACTGAAGTTTTGAATGAATCCAACATATTCTAGATGCTGCAGAGAGAATCCTCCTATACTCAACAGTAGCAAGAAATTAATAGCTAGAATAAAATAATAGTTGGGTAGTGTACGCAACCAACGCCTTATCCAAAAATACCGAAGTTGTCCAAACGTAAAGTCTTGCATGAAAACTTTGAGCAAGATACGTCCGATAAGAAAGCCGCTTAATGCAAAAAACAGCTCTACACCTAATAAACCAAACCAATGGAAATATTGATCTACCCCTGACCAGTCATAAGGAAAAAAGGATGCATGAGTGAGCATAACCAGCAATATGGCTAGAGCTCTAAGCAAATCTAATCCCCAAAAACGATATGTTGAAGGCGTTTTGGACATAATAAGGCTATAATTATGAGTTTAAGGTTTAAGTGGGTTAAGTGGTTGTTATTGAAGTGATTATTTTTGTTTTCTATGAGTAAGTAAGCTTATATAGGACATCCGTTTGTCCAATATACCAATATTAGAATGGACATGAGTTCTCTTTTTGTCTAATTTTGATACTGTCAATACGAGTAATAGTTCGTTGTTTTTTAAGTTTTCTACTAAAACTTAAAAAATTATTACTTCTTAGTTCTTGATAATCAAATTATTAGTAATTTTTACTACAAAAACAGTTGGTGTTGATTATCAATTGCTTGCGAAAATTCAACGAACTATAGTACGAGATAACCTAAGTTATGAATGTATAGACAAATTAACTTTACTTTTTCATACATTATTATTAACAAGTTTTAATAATGTATTTCGAAGTTGTTTAAGAATAGAGTTCAAAACAGGTTTTGAGTACTGATTTTTACTAGAGTTAGACATTTTTTGAGAGCATAGCATAGCTACGGTTGATAAAAATAACGATGCTATAGGGGAAGTCAGTATTTCAACAGCCTTTGATAATTCATTTTTGAAGAACTTCATCTATAGAAATTTATAATTCAAAAGTTTCATAGGTGTAAAAAAGGGTATTTTTTATGGGTATTCAAACATGAGTCATCCCTTAAGTTTGGGGATAATCTCAAAGAGGATAAGAAGGCTAATGGCCTTCCTCAAACGGTAAATCGGTAGGAAAGTTTTTTTCTGCCGATTTCCTGTTCTGGGAGACCAAGTATCGATAAGGAGTCT
>JAAEPD010000359.1 GCA_024222455.1 Aureispira sp. | reverse complement strand
TTTATTACTAACTTGTTCATGGTTCGTATTTTGTTTAGTGCTCAAAAGTTTCGTCACTTTTAAACTAAACATTACGAACCACTTTTTTATTTTAACTTTTAGTTTTTAAATCTCTTCATATAGAAGCACCCCAAGAGGGTGCTTTTTTATTTTGTTTTAATATTGATTAGAAACGCAAACTTCACAAAAACTTATTCATAGAACAATACAATAATCCCAATACTTATATTAAATTCGTAATTAAGACAGCTATATGGATGGGTGATTTAGACTTATGTTTAATCTCCCAATCAGCACATTATTAAATTATCAAATTCAAAAACCTATGGCAACCATAGCTCCTTTTCGGGCAGCCTTGCCTGATCTAACCGATATTATATCATTTGATGATTTTTTTGGTTCGGCCAAACGCAAATTCCCATTATACCTAAGTGATGGTATTTATGAACAGGAACCCAATGAAGCTTTATATATTTATAGGATAAAACGGTCTAATCGTAGTTATACAGGTCTTTTAGCTTGTACTTCTGTAGAAGATTATATAGGTGGTAAAATCAAGAAGCATGAGAATACTTTGGCTGTAAAAGAGGCCAAAATGATGCGTCTATTTAAGGAACGTAATGCGTTGATCAAACCTATCTTATTGACTTATCCTAATGAGTTGAAAATAGATGCCCTGATTAATAGAATAACAGCCTCTACACCTCCTTCCTTTGTGATCCCATTTCAGGATGAGGAACATATTTTTTGGAAATTAGAAGAGAAAATTCGTATTCAAACTATTACAAAAATGTTTGAAGAATTGGTGCCTACTGCTTATATCTGTGATGGTCATCATAGAGCCAAAACTTCTGAGATTTTGTATAAACAAAGTAAAGAAGGAAACACACACCATACAGGAGATGAGCCTTACAATAATATGTTGGTTGCCTACTTCCCTGCAAGTGAGATAGAGATACACAACTATAATCGAATTTTAGCCGATTTAGGTGTGCTGACACCTGATGGTTTTTTGGAGGAGTTGAAAAGAGTATACCATATATATGGTACTCCCAAAGCTGTACAGCCTATAGCCAAACATCAGCTAGGTTTATACTTGGATAAACAGTGGTACAAATTGGTCTTGAAAGAAGAGTTTATGCCTACAGACTATACACCAACCAACGAATCTTTGGATGTACATCTCCTAAATAAACATGTTTTAGAAGAAATTTTAGGGATTCATGATGTTAGAGAAGAACAATCTATCCGATATCTAGAAGGTCCCAAAGGTGCTTTTGCACTAGAGCGACGAGTTAGAGAAGGCAAAGCTGCAGCAGCCTTCAACCTATATCCTGTAGCTTTAGAAGATTTGATTACAATTTCTGATGAAGGGGGCACATTACCTCCTAAATCTACATGGATAGATCCTCGCATGCGCAATGGATTTATAGCACAGTTATATTCAGATTTATAGAGCTAGTTTTAATACAGCAAAATAAGTAATTCAATTATGAAGTTTGGTACAAAAGTAATTCATGCAGGGATAGAGCCTGACCCAACTACAGGTGCCGTAATGACACCAATTTATCAGACCTCTACTTATGCACAGGAGTCGCCAGGCAAACATAAAGGTTATGAATATGCCCGAACCAAAAATCCTACTCGTTCAGCATTAGAGGCTAATGTTGCAGCATTAGAAAATGGCAAAAAAGCAGTTTGCTTTGGTAGTGGGTTGGCTGCTACTGGAGCTATCTTGCAAACGTTGGAGCCTAACGATGAGATTATTTCTACTAATGACTTGTATGGTGGAACCTATCGATTGTTTACTAAAGTTTTTGGTAAATATGGAATCAAATCTCATTTTGTAGGAATGAGTAAACCTGCTGATATAGAAGAGTATATCAATGATAATATAAAGATGATTTGGGTAGAAACACCTACCAATCCAATGTTGAATATTATAGATATAGAGGCAGTTTGTACTATTGCTAAAAAACATGGTATTCCGGTTTGTGTAGACAATACTTTTGCTTCTCCATACTTGCAAAATCCTATAGATTTAGGAGCTGATATTGTAGTCCATTCTGCGACTAAGTATTTAGGAGGTCATTCAGATGTAGTGCATGGCATTGTTGTTTGTAAAGAAGAGGCGTTTGCAGATGAATTATTCTTCTTACAAAATGCGGCAGGAGCAGTACCCGGCCCTCAAGATTGTTTCTTGATATTGAGAGGAATCAAAACGCTACATTTACGTGTGCAACGTGCCTGTGAGAATGCTAGAAAGATAGCTGAGTTTTTGAAAACGCATGAGAAAGTAGCCAATGTTTATTGGCCTGGGTTTGAAGATCATCCTGGACATGAAGTTGCTAAACGTCAAATGCGTGATTTTGGTGGAATGGTTTCTTTTTCTCTAAAATACGATACTTTTGAGGCTGCTGCGATGGTCTTAGGAAATACACACTTTTTTACTTGCGCAGAATCTTTGGGTGGAGTAGAGTCCTTGATTGGACATCCTGCTACCATGACACATGGATCTATCCCTAGAGAACAACGCTTGAAAGTAGGTATTACAGATTCTCTTATTCGGTTGAGCGTAGGGGTAGAAGATGCTAGCGATTTGGTAGCTGATTTGAAACATGCTTTAGATTGGATTGAAGTTTAGTTAATGCTATTTTATAGATATAATAATATTTAAAAAAGGTGTGAATAATTATTCACATCTTTTTGTATTTTAGGGGTTATGGAATCTATAGAGAAAATACTGAGTTTGGTGTATAGTGGGCAACCTTCTAATATTCATTTAGGATTCAAATTGGCGGCATCTCAAAATATTGACTTGCAACCTTATTTTGAATGGATAAGAATACTTTGGGACCTAGAAGATGAGGTATGTGAGGCGCACGAGATTTGTGAAATGTTTGAGATGAAAGCTTTTTTTGGACCAGCAAGTCCTATCCCCAAATTACCCTCAGAAATAGGTTTGCTAACAAAATTGGAGGAGCTAGAACTGTGTTCTTGTAGTATTGAGAACCTTTGTCCTGAGTTAGAGAAATTGACCAGTCTGAAAATCCTTGATTTGTGCGAAAACAAACTTACAGAAGTGAGTCCTGAGATTTTAGCACTCAAACAACTAGAATCGTTAGTGTTGTTTAGGAATAATATACATCATTTGACAAAAGAAGTAGGGAGCTTGACCAACTTGGTTCGCTTAGATGTCTCTGAAAATCATTTGACTAGTATTCCTGATGTATTTGAGCATATGCATAAACTAGAACATGCTCAATTTGAAAAAAATAAGATAGAAGAAGTGCCCTTGTCCTTAGCTAAGTTGCCTAACTTACATTTTCTAAACTTAGAGGATAATAATATAAAGCGAATTTCAGATGAGTTTGCTAAAACGTTGTTTGCAGAAGGGAATTCAATAATAGAAATTTCTATGTACAACAACCCTATAGAATATATACCTGAAATTTTGTTAGCCAATTCTTTAGTGTTAACAGGAACTTCATAGAAACTATTAATAAATCTATAGTCTGTGAAGTTTTTCTAATTAATTAGAAAATTATACTGCTATTTTTAGCTTGATAAAGTTAAAAATGCACAGACTATTCATAAATAAAGAGGGATATGAAACAATTTTTTGAAGAAGCGTTTAGATCAGAACTGGACAACACTATCCAAGATCTAGAAGAACAGAGTAGTGTAGAGTTGTTGACAGTGATTTACCCACAGGCTGATCAATATAGAGATACAGAACTTTGGGGCGGAATATTTTGTTTGTTTGTAGCTTTATTATATTTCTTTTTTGCTCCAACACTATTTGGTAATTATACCATTTTATTTGGCACTTGGTTGGCATTTATACTAGGAGTAGGTTTGGTACGATGGATAAAACCTCTAAAACGCTTGTTGGTGGTATCCAAACGAAGAGAACGAATGACCGAAATTATGGCTAGAGCTGTTTTTCAGAAAGCGAATATCCATAGAACATCTGCTCATACAGGTGTATTATTGTTTATTTCAGTATTTGAACAAAAAACCTATTTATTGTGGGATTTAGGGGTAGATATGGCTCTAGATATTGATGAGCTAGAAGAGTTACAAAACTCCTTTCAATCTATTTTTAAAGCAGATGATACCACTAAAGCACTTTTAGAAAAGATAAAAAAATCTACAGTTATCTTCAAAAGAGAACTCCCTCTACAACCAAATGATGTAAACGAATTGCCCAACCACATAGAAGTACAACTATAAGCCCCAAACTAATGAAAAAGATATTAAACTCTAAATATTTTAAGATAGCTGCTGTCTTTCTAGGCCTTATTGTGGTTTGTCTATGGTTATTACCCGAAGCGTTGAATGCTCGTCCTGGTGGCGGCCACTCTTTTAGTGGTGGTGGCGGCGGCGGTGGTGGCGGTGGCGGAAGTTACGGTGGAAGTGGTGGTTCTGGAGATGGTGAAGGGATTGCTATTCTTATCGAAATTCTATTTAGAATATTTTTGATGCTACCCTTTGAGGCCCAAATAACAATTATTATCCTAATCATAATAGGAACAATAATATATCAGCTTAAAAAACAAGGAGGTCTTACCAAAACATCGACTTACACCCGTAGTTCAGGAACTAGCAGTACTGTAGGTGCTACCTACCATGGTAAGTCTATGAAAATAGAAGCCCTGTATGCAGAGGATGAACAGTTTTCAAGTGTGTTGTTTTTGGATTTTGCGCATTCTATGTTCAATAAGTATTACACTTATCAAGGGCAGGCTGCAAAAATGAAAACCTTAAGCCCTTTTTTGACTGATAATATCAAATCTAAGGCAAAAAGCTCTGCTGCTTATACTCAACGTAGAGAAGAGGTTGTTATTGGTAATCTCTACATTCAAGACATAAAAACGACAGATAAGTACACTAAACTAATTGTCGATTTTCATGCGAACTATACAACAGAATCTAATGCTCGATTGCATAGACATATAGTGGTAGAACGTTGGGTTTTTGCACGTAAAAAAGGTTTGGAAACACCGTTTTCTGACAAAATGATAAGTCTTGCTTGTCCTAACTGTGGAGCAGCCAACGATTTTAATGATGCTGGTGTTTGTGGGCATTGTAATACTCTAGTAGAAGCAGGGGAAATGAATTGGATGGTAGAAAATATACGTGTACAAAACCACCATCATGTGCCAATCTCTTCTTTGGGCAGTTATGCACCGGAAGTAGGCACTAATAATGCAACAATTGTAGACTCCAAATTGTATACCTATGAGCAAGAGTTTGTGCATCGTCATAAACTGCCTAACTTTGATGACTATTGGATTAGTTTCCAAAAGAATATCGTAAAACCAACATTCTTAGCGATGTATCAAGCTTGGTCGACTCGTTGTGACTGGCATAAGGTGCGTCATGTATTGACTGATCGTTTGTATGAGTCCAATGATTTTTGGATAAAAATGTACAAGGATGCAAACTTGTTTAATCGCTTAGAAAAAATAGATATACAGGATGTTGTGTTGTCTAAAATTACATTAGATAAACATTATGAAGCCTTTACTATACGGGTATTTGCTTCTTGTATAGATTATACCGAGAAAGAAGGTGGTAAGTTGATAGGAGGAAGTAAAACACGTCCTCGCAGATTCTCAGAGTATTGGACATTTGTTCGTCGTACTGGTGTAGAAGCACCCGAAACGGAGTTTGATGTGGCTAAATGTGCAAGTTGTGGCGCTCCTGCTGATAAAATGAGTGATACTGCAGTTTGTGGTTATTGTGGTACTAAAACAAATTTGGGAGAACATTCTTGGGTCTTGAGTAATATTGCACAAGATGAAGTTTATAAGGGATAAAAAATGAAAGAAGCATTGACGTTGATCGTCACAGGAGGTTTGTTAGTAGGGATATTGACTGTTGGGTTGGGCTTTTGGAGGCGAACTTTCATGCAGGTAGAAGAACAGTGGAAGAAGTTGGCTCAGGAGTTGAATTGGGACATAATGGTGTCGCCTAGCAAATGGAGATGGCTAAAACGCCAATATCCTGCTATGCGAGGTATTCTCAATGGCTTTGAAATACATTGTCTAATGACTCCTGTTGGGAGTGGTTATGGGGCAGCATCTACTCAGGTTAATGTTTTGTTAGACAATTCGGCAGGCTATACAATGATGCTTTATCATAAAGAAGCGAATACTAAAGAGACCCTAAAAGGGAAAGCATTTGAAGACTGTTTTGTCATTGAGTCCAATTATCAAGGGCTTGAAAAACGACTGTTTACCCCAACTATGCAGCAACTCGTTTTGGATAAAGGTGGAATGCTGAAGTATGCATTAGAACTAGATGAACATAGCTTAAACTATAAAACTACTGTTCAGATAGAAACAGATGAGTTGCGAGAAAATTTTAAGGAGTTTTTGGAATTGTGTACCAACTTAGCACAACAAATTCAAAAATTGAAATAGTAGTATAGATTGGAGGTGTTATAGATTTTTTTTCTGGAAACCTATGAGATTAAGTTACTTATTAATAGATGTTGCGTAAGGCTATACATAAGTAATCTACAATAAGTTAATATTATGAATAAACTACTAAAATATACATTAGGATTAGTTCTACTTAGTTCTTTGAGTTCTTGTATTACAGATGAACCTTTGATCAATCCTACTTTGGGGCTTGTTAATGACGTTCGCCAACAAGGTTGTACTTGTGCAGGGGAGGTAATGCCGCCTGTAGATCCTATAACATGGAATGACAGCTTAGAGAAAGCAGCAGAAAATCATAGCCTTGATATGTCTACCAACAATTTTTTAACGCATAGTAGTACAGACGGTGCCAATCCTGGTGATCGGATAAGAGCAACAGGCTATAAATGGGATAGTTATGCCGAAAATATTGCAGAAGGTCAAGCTACTCAAGATGAGGTAATGGATTATTGGTTGTATAATGAAAAGGATTGCAAAAATATAATGAAAGCCAATGTAACAGAAATGGGGGCTGCAAAAACAGGAGAACACTGGGTGCAAGTTTTTGCAAAACCTAAGTAGTTGCTTCCACATCGAATAAATACTAAGATTTGTAGAATAGCCTCATCATTTTGATGGGGTTTTCTTATTTTTAGGTTGTTATACTTATTAATAGACCATGTATGTTTAGTTATATGAACTAATGGCTTATTCAAAACAGAAAAAATTATAATGAAGAAAATAATATTATTAGCATTGTTCATCTTGCCTTTTGCAATGAATGGATGGGCTCAAGAGAAAGAATCGATTACAATCAAGCACCTTTGGGAAGATTGGTCGTTTTATCCAAGTTATGTTCCTGGCTTCAACTTTATGAAGGATGGTAAACACTATTCTGTAATGGGAAAAGTGGAAGAAAATAAACGTGGAATTGTACAGTTTGATATCGTTTCGGGCAAAGAGGCTGGAGCTATATTCAGTACTGATGAGATTGCTTTTTCAAGCTATTCTTTTAGCGATGATGAGCAAAAAATCATGTTGGAAACAGCTAGTGAAAAGATTTATCGCTATTCCACTCGTGCAAATTATTATGTATGGGATCGAAAAGGTGAAAAGTTATCTCCTGTTTCGGAAGGAGGAAAGCAGCGTTATGCCAGTTTTGATAGCAAGGCAACTAAGGTGGCTTTTGTGCGTGGCAATAATCTATATTATACTGATTTGGCGACTAACAAAGAGGTGCAAGTAACTAAAGATGGTGAAGTAAATAAGATCATCAATGGTGCTACAGATTGGGTATATGAAGAAGAGTTTGCTATAGATAAGGCTTTTGAGTGGTCGCCAGATGGCAAAAAAATTGCTTTTTTGAGATTTGATGAGAGTGAAGTTAAGGAGTTTACAATGACCTATTATACTGGTGAGTTATATCCTAAACTGAGTACTTTTAAGTATCCTAAAGCTGGAGAGAAAAACTCTATTGTAACAGTACATATCTATGATTTGGAGAAGAAAGAAATCAAGAAAGTTAACATCAAAGATAAAGAGGAGCACTATATTCCTCGCATCAATTGGACTCCTGACAACCAACTCTTGGTCACACACCTAAATCGCCATCAAAATCATTTGACGTTGTATTTAGCTAACCCCAAAAATGGTAAGGCTAAATCTATGTTGACCGAAAAGAATGAGTACTTCATTGACATTACAAATAACCTAAGATTCCTAAAAAATAAGCAGTTTATCTGGACTAGCGATCAAGATGGATATTCGCATATCTATTTGTACAACATGAAGGGCAAAAAGGTGCGTCAGCTAACCAAAGGAGAGTTTGATGTGATTGAGTTTTATGGAATAGATGAAGAGAGTGGGCGTTTGTATTTCCAAGCAGCAGTAGAAGGGGCTATGAATAGAGGTGTTTATTGGGTAACTTTGGAGAGTGATGAATTGCATGCTTTGCATACCGAAAAAGGGGTGAATAGTGCACAGTTTAGCAGCACTTTTCAGTATTATGTCAACACTCATTCTCATGCAACCTCACCACCTCATTTCAAAGTATATGAGACAGAAGGCAACAAGCTAGTAAGAACAATAGAGGAAAATAACTCCTTGAAAGAGCGTTTGACTAAGTACAATATGGGAACGATGGAGTTCTTTAAGTTCAAAAATACAGATGATGTAGAATTGAATGGTTGGATGATCAAACCTTCTAATTTTGACCCAAGCAAGAAATATCCTGTGTTTATGTATGTTTATGGTGGTCCTGGTCGCCAAACGGTAATGAATGAATGGGGTGGCTCTAATTATATGTGGTTCCAAATGTTGGCAGAGAAAGGTTATATCGTAGTTTCTGTAGATAATAGAGGAACAGATGCAAGAGGCCAAGCTTTCCGAAAATCTACTTATATGCAGTTGGGTAAATACGAAACAATTGACCAAATAGAAGCTGCTAAATATCTAGGCAAACAGGCTTATGTAGATTCTACTCGTATTGGAATTTTTGGGTGGAGTTTTGGAGGTTATTTATCTAGTTTGTGTTTGGCTAAAGGAGCTGATGTGTTCAAAATGGCAATAGCTGTAGCACCTGTTATCAATTGGAAATGGTACGATACGATCTATACAGAGCGTTTTATGCGTACACCTAAAGAGAACAACGATGGTTATGAGCAAAATTCTCCAATCAACTTTGCACACCTAATCAAAGGTAAATATCTTTTGGTACATGGGATGGCAGATGATAATGTTCATTTCCAAAATGCAGCGGAAATGGCTAAGGCTCTTATCGAGCGTAATATTCCGTTTGATGAGGCTTATTATCCCAATAAAAATCATGGAATTTATGGCGGTTATACTCGCTCACACTTGTACAATCGCATGACAAATTTTGTGTTAGAGAATTTGTAGAATAAGAATTAGAAAATGCTAAAGATACAGCCCTCACTTATTAATAAGTGAGGGCTGTATTTGTTATATGGATGTATCTTTTTGGAGTTTATGGGTTATATGGATAATATCTTTTAACTAAACCCATAGTTCTATGAAATTAATTATGATGAGTTGCTTAGCTCTGCTGCTAAGCCATGCCCAAGCACAAATTAATCAGCCTTTTAGTAATCCATATTACAACAGTACTCAAATGGCTAATTACCCAACCGTAACTCCCGAAATCAACGCAGACGATTACAGTATTACTATCCATACTAAGGTGTTGTACAATGCTACTCCAGATGGATATCATGTTACTTTTAGCAAATCATTCATTAGTCAAACGGTAGCTGGTGTAGAGCATCTGATGAATACCAAAACAGATAGCCTGATACAGTCTGTTCGAGCTATAGATATTTCCAAAAAGGATGTGCTGATGGATATTGTAGCCTTAGATCCTATTTTTGATCTGAACATTCGAGATACTATAGTTGATCGCCCTATTGGCTACAAAATTACGCAGAATCTAACCTTTCGGATAAGGGAGTTGGCAAAGCTTAGGAGGTTGTCTAAAATCTGCTTAGACTATAATATTTATGATTTGGTCAAGGTGCAAGCTTATCTGAATAATTCTAAACCTATCTTGGATAGTCTTTCTCAAAAATCGGTAGAAATATTAGAGATCAAAAAGAAGTTGAGTGAAGATATTGGTTGGACCTTTACTAAAGGAAAAACAAATTTTAAGGAGACTAAACATGTCTTTTATCCCAACGAGCGATATTTGAAATCTTTGGCGAGTAATGATAATTTGTACCAACACCAACTCTCCCAAAATTCTGCGGTTAACTATAATCGCCAAGTCAATATTAATAATCATTATACTTACAACCATAAGCATGCTGATTTTGTCTTTCATGCAGCCAAAAGCATTCCTGTAATTCAGTTTTACTATGAATTAACCTATTGGTACAAGAAGGTAGACCCTGAGGAAGAGGAGTTGAAAAAAGAGGCCAAAGAAGAACGCAAAAAGGAGAAATCTATTTATATATTAGATGATAATGGAAGCCTGAAAAAGGTGGAGATTAAGTGATATTCAATTTAAATGCAAAAGGGGAACTATACTTTTAAAATTTAAGTTTTAAAAGTATAGCTTCTTTTTAATGAAGTATAACTATTTTGAGGGGCTGGTTGTTATTATGAAAAATGAATAGACATATAATATGCCCCATAATATATTAGATAGCGATTTTTTAGAGGGGAAGGAAGAGGAGCTTATAGAGCAAGTTGAAGTTAAAAAATCTTGGTGGGATATCTATCTACAAGATGGAGAACAAATTGTTTTTCAGCAAGATCTTTTGAAAGAAGCAGATAGTTCTATAGTGAAAGCTAAACCTATAAGAAATCCATTTGATTATAGAGGCTTATTTGAGCTATGTCTATTTATTTTAGGAATGCTAATGTTTTGTCTTGTGGCAGCATTTTTTGTGCTTGATTTTCTTGAGGAATATTCGATATTAGGGTATATTTCATATTGGCTATTGGTATTTTTGCTTCATTTTTTTGTAGCAGCTTTCAATAAATATAACAAGAAGCGAGTCTTAAAAAGGATATCTATAGTAGAAAAACAAGAAATTCCTAAATCCCCAACTCAGCAGCTTATCTTGACTAAAAGGCAACTTATAATAGAAGACAAAAGGCGAGTTTTTATAGATGATATACTCACCACAAAAGTAGACAGGACTGCTCAATCTAGAGTAACTATAGAGCTTAAAAGAGCAAAATCATTAGAGTTTAGACCACAAAGACTTAAAGAGGCTAATAAACTAATAGAGACTATTGAGCAACTACGTTTTGGCTAAAAGTGGCGTCTAATGTTAGAATTATTCTCCCCCTTTTTAGAAGATTAGTTATATCTTATGAAGAACAAATGGATTGAAATATGCCCCATGATATATTAGATAGTGATTTTTTGGGAGGAAAGGAAGAGAAGCCTAGAGAGCAAGCAGAAGTTGAAAAGGCTTGGTGGGAATCCTATCTGCAGGAAGGAGAGGAGGTTGTTTTTTATTTGGATGTTTATGGGAAGAAAGAGACTCCTGTTATAAAAAAAATAAAAGAAAAATCTTGGAGGAAGCCAGATCCAGAGTCTGTTGGATGTTTATCAGCTATTGTAGGATCAATACTTATGAATATAGTTGGTTTAACCTTAACCTTTTTATCAGTTAATTTATTTGTGGTTGTTCTTGCAACAGGATTCGTGCTTATATCTGTAATTAGCTTTAGTATTAAGTATGAAGAAAAATTGAAAAAGGAGAATTCGTATGAGTTTAAAACGCAAATTTCCCTTCAGCCTAAACCACCAACTCAGCAATTGGTCTTGACCAAGAGACAACTTATATTAGAGAACAAAAGACGAATTTTTATAGATGATATATTGACCACAAAAGTAGAAGCTACTTTCCTTCCTAGATTGGTTATAGAGCTCAAAAGAGCAAGACCAGCATATATTGAAATGTTGACTGTTCCAAGTGCTATGAAATTGGAGGAAGTAATAGAGAAACTGCGTTTTGGTTAAGAAGTAAGTAACAGTTGTTTTTAAATCATGATTAATATTCTAATACTTTAAAGAAAAAATGGTTCTTATTTTAATAATTTTAATCCTAGAGGTATTTGTTGGTATCTTATACTTTGAGTTTAAGTATAAGCCCAAGAAACGTAAAGCGGCTACACCCAAATGGTTAAAAGCTCCTCCGACTCCTATAAAGTCTAAAAAACCTTCAACGCCATTTACTATCAGAGAATCGGATAAGAATAAAGGGGCAAGCCTTAGTGAAATTGCTCAGTTTATAATCGAGTTATTAAAGAAGTAAGATATGCCTCCTGATATATTAGATAGCGATTTTAGAAGAGAAGAAGAAGATTCTAAAAATGAGACCCAAGCTTGGTGGGAATCTTTGATAGAGGATGGTGAAAAAGTGTTGCTACAACAGCATGTTTTCTCGAATAAATGGGATGATGATGGCAAAAAGGCTATAAAAAAACAAGGTGTAGATGATGTATTTTTTACAGTATTAGGAGCATCAATAGCTTGGCATATTTTAGGACTTATTTTACTCTATTGGTTGGGAGATAGTGTTTGGTTAACTACAACTATATTAGGAGTATGGTTGTTTGCATTATTTGTTGTTTGGGTCTTCTATAAGAGTAGGGAAAAAGCAGCTCTTTTGAATGAGCAAAGGTTGCAGAGCCAACAGCTTATTTTGACCCCAAAACGACTTATATTAGAGGCTGGTTCGCAAGTTTTTTTAGAGGATATATTGGCTGTAAGAATGGAACCTAATAAGCTAATAGTTGAACTTAAAAGACCTACTTTTTTGGAGTTAGAAATTCCTGATTCTGTAGACGCAAAAAAGTTGTTAGAAGCTGTTAAGCAGTTATTGTATAGATAAATAAAAATAGTCCTATAGATTTTCAATCATCTATAGGACTATTCTATTTTTAATTTCTCTATTACGTCTTACGAGGTTTCTTTTTTGCTGCTGGGAATAAGATATTATTTAGAATCAAACGATAACCAGGAGATTTAGGATGTAAGTTTAGATCTGTAGCAGGATCATGCACAAAATGACGATAATCTTCTGGATCGTGTCCACCATAAAAACTCCAAAAACCCTTTCCGAAAGTACCGTGGATATAACGAGCTTCTTTAGCAGGTTTGTTCTCCCCCAAAATCAAAACACTAGATTTGATATTACTCTTGCGGAAAGCAGTAGTTTGCCCCATAAAACCTTTGACGGTCTTAGTATGGCATTGAGTCAGCATAGTAGGAACAGGGTCCCATTTAGCTGAAAAATCAAATAAAGTAAAGTAATCCATATCATCGCTAACTCTACGAGCAGGTGCTGTCAGAGGAGAAGCATCGATAGTAGAATACTCATATTTATAAGGATCACGCACCAACTGAAAATCTTTGAAAGCAAAAGTATTGTTGAAGTTGAGTTTGCTTTGAGCATCAGGGTCAGGAGCATCGCCATCATACATATGATCGCAAATGTCTACACCATCAGCAGCTAATGTGATATCATAAGTGTCTGTTGCCGAACACATAGCGAACATAAAACCTCCGCCAGATACAAAATTGCGTATTCTTTTGACCACCGCTAATTTAAGCTCAGATACCTTTGAGTATCCATGTTTAGTGGCTAATTCTTTCATTGTACGTACATGCTCCTTGTACCATTGCTGGCTACTATAATTTGCATAGAACTTACCGAACTGCCCTGTGAAATCTTCGTGGTGTAAGTGTAACCAATCATACTCATGAAGTTTATCATCTAATACCTCATCATCATAAACCAAATCATAAGGAATTTCGGCATAAGCCAAAACCAATGTCACCGCATCATCCCAAGGTTGTACAGCCTGCCCTCTAGCATTCACAGTCGGACTGTATACTGCTACTTTAGGTGGCACCTCTAGTTTCATTGCTTCCATATTGACCTCTGGGTCATTAATATCTGATAGTATCTTGTTGAAACTAGCTGTTGGAATTATCTCATAAGAGACCCCTCTACGAATACATTCTAACTTGAATGCTTCATCGTATTCAAAAGCAAAACTTCCTCCTCTATAGTTGAGCAACCAATAGGATTCTATCTTTTTTTCTAAGACCCAATAGACTATACCATAAGCTTTCATATGGTTCTCTTGCTTATCGTCCATCGGAAGCAATATTTGCTGTGCATGAACGCTGGTATAACTGAGTAAGAAGAGACAGCAGTAGAGCAATAAATTTTTCATTGTATATTATAATTATAAAACTGATGTATAGCTTAAAATCAGGTTTTTGTAGTTTGCCTAAGCTAAAAGCGGCAAAAGTTACAAAACTAATTAATATCCATTTAATAAATTAACATTTAACTCGCTTGATCCTTTCTTTTTGCTGCAGGGAATAGGATATTATTCAAAATAAGACGATAACCAGCAGAATTAGGATGCAAATGGAGATCTGTTTCTAGATCACCTATATAGTGTCTATAATCTTCTGGGTCATGGCCACCATAAAAGCTCCAAAAACCTTTTCCGAAAGTACCATGTATATATTTGGCTTCACCCAAAGCTCTTGTTTCGCCCAATATTTTCACATTTGATTTAATATATTTTTTGCGAAAAGCAGTAGTCTGTCCCATAAAACCTTTTATAGTGTTAGCATGGCATTGTGTCAGCATAGTTGGAATTGGATCCCATTTAGCGGAGAACTCAAACAACCCAAAATAGTCAAGCTCTTCCTTTACTTTGCGAGGAGGGTTGGTATAAGGGGAGTTATCGATAGTTGAATGCTCATATTTATAAGGGTCTGTTATTAATTCAAAGTTCTGGAAAGCAAAGGTGTTTTTGAAATTGAGCTTTTCTTGAGCTGTACTATCTGCTCTATCTCCATCAAACACAGGGTCACAAATGTCTAAACCCTCTGCAGCTAATGCAATATCATAAGTATCAGCAGTAGAACACATGGCAAACATAAATCCACCATTGGCCACATAGTTTTTTATTTTTTTAGCTACAGCTAATTTCAATTCAGAAACCTTTTTGAAATCATGTTTAGCTGCCAACTCTTTTAGAGTGTTAACATGTGCTTTGTACCAAGGACGAAGGCCATGATAAGCATAGACTTTACCAAATTGCCCTGTAAAATCTTCATGGTGCAAATGCAACCAATCATAATTAGACAGCTCGCCAGCCAAGACTTCGTCATCATAAATCTCATCATAAGGAATTTCGGCATAAGTCAAGGCCAAAGTTACTGCATCATCCCAAGGTTCCATCTCTTTTCCACCTTCACTGGCACTAGAAGTATAAACCGCAATTTTAGGAGCTACTTCCAGCAGCATTGCTTGCATATTAACTTCTGGATCATTGACAAGTGCTAAGGTTTTATCAAATTTACTATTAGAGTTGACTTCATAAGAAACCCCTTTTCGGATACATTCTAATTTTAAATCATCTGTATATTCAAATGCAAAACTGCCTCCCCTGTAATTGAGTAGCCAGTAAGCCTCTTTATTCTTTTCTAGTACAGCATACATAACACCATAAGCTTTTAGGTGATTATCCTGCTCTTCGTCCATTGGAATCAGTATTTTTTGAGCCTGAATACTAGATAGGCATAGCACCGTTAAGCAACAGTAGAGTAATAAGTTTTTCATGTGTTTGATGGTTTTAGTTTTAGGTTGGTCTATGTTTTTTCTTAGCTGCTGGAAATAGAATATTATTCAAAATAAGACGATAACCAGGCGAGTTAGGGTGCAGGCTAAGATCAGTAGGAGGTTCTTCTATATAGTGTCTGTAGTCTTCAGGGTCATGGCCACCATAAAAACTCCAAAAACCTTTTCCGAAAGTACCATGAAGGTATTTAGCTTCCTTGAGTGCTTTAGTTTCTCCTAATATTTTGACATTAGATTTAATCTGATTTTTTCGATAAGCTGTAGTTTGCCCCATAAAACCTCTTATGGTTTGAGTGTGGCACTGAGTAAGCATAGTTGGAATTGGGTCCCATTTTGCAGAAAAGTCGAAAAGCAAAAAGTAATCTATCTCTTCTGAGATATCTCGCTTAGGAGAAGTATATACAGAGTTATCAATAGTTGAATATTCGTATTTGGTAGGATCTGTAACTAACTTGAAGTTTTTAAATGCAAAAGTATTATCATAATTGAGTTTACTTTGAGCATCACTATCAATAGGGTCACCATCAAACATGGTGGCGCAAATATCTACACCATCAGCAGCTAATGCCAAATCATAAGTATCACTAGCGGAGCACATAGCAAACATAAATCCTCCACCAGATACAAATTCTTGAATTTTTTTGACTACAGCCAATTTTAGCTCCGAAACTTTTTTGTAATTCAGCTTTTGAGCAAAATCGTTCATCATTTTTACATGTTCTCGATACCAAGGTTTTTTGCTAGAGCTACCATACAACTTCCCAAACTGCCCTGTGAAATCTTCGTGGTGCAAATGCAACCAATCATACTCATGAAGCTTGTTGCCCAAGACCTCCTCATCATAGATGATCTCATAAGGTATTTGTGCATAACTAAGCACCATTGTTACAGCGTCATCAGAGGCTTCTATTTGTTCACCCCGCATGTTTTTGGTAGGACTATAAACCGCAATTTTGGGAGCAATTTCTAGTTTCATGGCTTCCATATTCCGATCAGGAGCAGTTATATCTGCTATTATTTTATCAAAGGCTGAACTTGGAATGTGTTCATAACTTACACCTCTACTTATACATTCTAACTTAGCGGCATTAGAATACTTAAAAGCAAAGCTTCCTCCTCTATAATTAAGTAGCCAATAGGCTTCTTCTTTTTGGTTTAATATCCAATAGGCTGCGCCATAGGATTTTAGGTGGTCATGCTGTTTTTCATCCATAGGTACTAATATATAGCCCTGTGCATAAGTGCATGTCCAAGCAAAAAAGAAGAATAGATATGTTGAAAGTTTATACATATGAGCAGCTTAATCTCTGAATGATCTATTAAAATAGCAGATTATTCAGAGATTTACTAGTCTATTAACACACCTTAACATGGGGTTAAGAACATATTTTTATTCTTAAGTTCTTAGTTTTAAGTAAGTTCTATGGTAGAGGCTGCTATATAGGGGAGATTATCTCAATCCGTTAATATCATATTTTGATACAAAATTCCAGATTAACTCATTGGTATTGGCACCTTGATAATCGATATCAAACCAAACATGATCACCTCCAATAATTTTATAATGTTCCACCGAAACATCGTTATTCCCCTGATTGTATAGATAGTGTTCTATAGTTGTTCCATTGTCATCAACACTATTAAGTACAGGAGTTGTGTTGGTCTTATTGAAGTTTATCCAAAAGTTAAGAACTGTTTCGACTGAGTTATAGTCATTGCTCCCATTATAGGGTAAAACACCATCTGATGTACCATGAATATTGATAACAGCTATTGGATGGGAAGGTGTACAGTCTATATCTAACATTGTACCTGAAACAGAGCCAATTGCCGCTATTAAGTTGCTTTTGTAGCAAGCAAGACCATGTGCAAACATAGAACCATTGGAGTAACCACAGGCATATATGCGATCTGCATCAATCTTATAATTAGTCGAAAGTTCAGTAATTAGGGCATCTATGAATCCCAAATCATCCACATCACTTTTGTTATCGGGAGAAGGTAAACTAGGGTTCCAATGAGAAACTCCTTCCAAACAGCTGCCTTGAGGATAAACTAAAATGAAATTTTCGGAATCTGCTAAAGATCTCATATCTGCATAAGTCATATGATCGTTTGCATTACCTCCATATCCATGAAAGTTAAGCATTAGAGGAACATTTTTCGTTCCATCATAAGAACTAGGTACATACAGAATATATTCCCTTGTTTCTTTATCATGAGATAAGGTCTGTGCATTGGGATTTTGTTCACAAGATATTTTGCCTCTATCCTTTTTGCAACTGAATAACAATAGTGCTAAAATTGATATTAGAAAAATTTGTAGTCTCATGATAGGTGTATTTTAATCAACCAAGATCCCTTCAACCATTAGGTCATCTACAGGTAATATGCTTTTAAGTTGATTTTGAGTGAAGGTGTTAATTAGATCTTCATTATAATCTACAGCTACTTTGATATAATTATCAGTAAAACCAGTCATTTTGCCTTTAATATTTTTGGCTTCCCACAGCACAGGTCTTTCTTCTCCAATGTGCTGATTGTAGAAGTAACGTTTCTTCTTTTCAGATAGAATACGTAGCATCTCATTGCGCTCACGACGAATGTGAACAGGCACTACATCAGCCATTTCTGCTGCAGGAGTATTGGCTCGCTCCGAATAAGTGAATACATGCAAGTAAGAAATATCTAGCTCATTAATAAACTGATAAGTCTCCTTAAAATCTTCATCCGTTTCTCCTGGAAAACCAACAATAACATCAACTCCTATACAACAATGTGGCATCACCTTCTTGATTTGAGCTACTCGATCTGCATACAACTCTCGTTTGTAGCGACGACGCATCATTTTGAGTTGTTTGTTGTTGCCTGACTGCAATGGGATATGAAAATGTGGCACAAATCTATTCGATTCAGCTACAAAATTGATGATTTCATTGGTCAAAAGGTTTGGTTCAATCGAAGATATGCGGAAGCGTTCAATGCCTTCTACATGGTCTAGCTCTCTAATCAGATCTATAAATAAGGCTTCTTTTTTAGGCTTTAGCCCTTCTATGACTTCAGTACCATTCCCAAAATCACCAATGTTTACACCTGTAAGAACAATCTCCTTTATACCTTTTTGAGCAATCTGTTGAGCATTCTCTATAAGGCTAGAAATGGTATCACTTCGGCTTTTTCCTCTAGCTTGAGGAATAGTACAGAACGAACATTTATAATTGCAACCATCCTGTACTTTCAAAAACGATCGAGTACGATCACCAAACGAAAAGGAATTGACAAAAGTATTGGCCTCTTGCACATCTCCAGCCGAAACCATGCCTTTGCCAGGCGCCTTGCTTAGGTCATCGATATAATCTAGAATCTTAAACTTTTGGGCAGCCCCTAAGACTAAGTCTACACCTTCTATTTCCGAAATTTCTTTAGGCTTAAGCTGAGCATAACAACCCACCATGACTACAAAGGCATCAGGTGCCTTGCGGAGCGCCTTGCGTACAACTTTGCGGCATTTTCGATCTGCAAAATCTGTAACTGAGCAAGTATTGATGACATAAATATCAGCAGGTTCCTCAAATTTGACTTGAGCGTAGCCTGCATCTTCAAACATTCTACCAATGCTTGAGGTTTCTGAGAAGTTAAGCTTGCAGCCTAAAGTATGAAATGCGACGGTTTTTGGTGTTGCCAAAATAGTATATAATTAGTTAATAGTCATTGGATTTCACTCTGATTTATTTAGAATGAAATCGATTAATTAGAGCACAAAAATACGATTATTTCTTGTAACTTAATAATCCCAAAAAAGGAATAATTTTTGAGGAATGCCTTACTAGCTCTAAACAACTTCTTCTTAACAAGAATAACAAGGATTATGAAATCTAAGATTCTAATAAACTGTGTACTCTTTCTATTCTTCTCCGCAATAGTCAATGCTCAGACTGCTAAAATAGCTTTTAAGAGCCATGGGGGCGATATGAACGACTTTTTTACAACCTTAGATATGGACAATGACTTTGGTTTGCCAGCCAAAACAATTCAAAAAATTATAAAAACCTCAGATACCACAGTTGTTGAAGTTGCTGAAATAATGGGAAAAACAGTAACAGACACTGTACTTAACCATCCTTATTGCAATAATCCAGATGTTAGTCTAGATAGCTTAAAAAGAATATATCCTTCTAAAACCAAATTTGTAGGTTTTGAGAATGCTAAGAAAAAGAAGAAGGAAGAAAAGGCTAAAAAACGTGCTGAAAGAAAGAAGAAAAAGCAGCTCAAAAAGGAGAAAGTAGGACAAAACACTTCTGTTGAAGCAGAAATGGAAAGCTTAGCTAAAAAAGAGCCTATAAACGAAAAGAACAGCAACAAAACATGGTTGTTATTATCATTTTTACCTGTAGCTATAGGAAGCTTAACTTGGTTTAACCTGAAGACTACAGAATCTTAATGCCCGTTTTGAGCTTAGCTAAAAATAAGAGGCTATCTACATATCTGAATTGGTGGGCATTTATAGGGCTGAGTTTGTTTATACTCACAGTGCCTACCCCTACAGATTTATTGCCACATCCTGCACATTACTTTAGTTCTTTTATCGAGAATATTATTCAGTGGGTTGGTGTAAATGTATTGTGTTTATCAGAGCCTTATAGTTATCAACTGTCCTCAGATTCTACAGGGCTATATATACACTTATTGCTATTGCTAGCCTTATCCGCTCTACTTGCAATAGGTCTTATTAATAGTCTGAAAAAGCAGCTTTCAAACATTCCAATACAACAGTTTTTAGTTGTTTTGATGAGTTATTACTTAGCTTATCAGTTGTTGAAATATGGTGTAGATAAGGTTTTTAAGCATCAGTTTTATTTGCCGGAACCCAACACATTATACACACCTTTAGGGCAAGCCTCCCCAGATTTATTGTATTGGAGTACAATGGGAATCTCTTATAAATATTCAGTGTTTGCTGGGCTGCTAGAAGTTGTTCCTGCTTGTTTTTTATTGTTTCGAAAAACACGAGTTTTGGGAGCCTTGATTAGTATAGCAGTTATGCTAAATGTCTTTATGATCAATATTGGGTTTAACCTCTCTGTTAAGCTTTTTTCAGCAGTATTATTGGTATTAAGTATTGGAATAGTCTTGCCTCATTGTAGAGCTATTTATGCTTTCTTTGTATTGCAAAAGCCTCAACAATTAAATCTAAAAAATAGTTATCCTAAAGAAGCTAAGGGGCGCAAAATTTATGCATTAGCTAAGGCCATAGTGATAAGTTTGATCTTATTAGAAGTGTTTTGGGGGTACTTCAAGATCAATAATTTTAATGATGATCGTGTTGAACGACCATTTTTGCATGGAGCTTATGAGTTGGTAGCGTTCAAAAAGAATAATAAAGAGGAGTTCTTAGATTGGAACAATAAGAACTTGTGGAAGCGAGTCTTTATTCACCGTAAGGGCTATTTTATAGTACAGTATATGGATGACCGATTAAGGGATTATAAACTTACTTATAACCTTGATCAACAACTCTTATTTTTGAATGAAAAGTGGATGCTAAAATATGAGATTAGTCAAAGAGATGAGACTACCTTTTTTAGGTTGAATGGAATAGTAGAAGGTGATACCCTCCAAGTGACCACAAAATCTCTAAATTGGCAGCAATTGCCCGCTGTACAAAACGATTGTTTTTGGACAATAGATGCTTATCGCTAAAATAGAGATTGTTGTATTCCAAAAGATTTTGGGTTCTCTATAGCCAAAAGTTGACGTTTGGTATCTACTCCATAGGCAAACCCAGTTAGGCTACCATCCAAACCTATAACTCGATGGCAGGGCACTACAATAGGAATAGGGTTTTGACTAGCTGCCCGACCTACTGCGCGAACAGCATTTTTATCACCTAATTGTTCTGCAATTTTCAAGTAAGAAGTTGTGCGTCCATAAGGTATTGCTTGCATCAACATCCATACTTTTTGTTGGAATTCAGTACCTGCTTTTATATCCAAAACAATGTCAAATTGCTTACGATCATGATGAAAATATTCATGTAGTTGTTGAGCAGCATTTTGCAAATATTGAGGCACCGGAGAATAAAACTGGCTTGGAGCTTCTTCTATAAACTCAATCTCTGCAACACTACCCCCATTACCAGATATTTTCAACCAACCCAAAGGTGATTCATAATAAGTCCAGTGTATATAGTTTTTTTGTTTCATTGCAGTGTTTGAATCTGATTTATAAAGATGGCCTATTTTCTTATTCTATAGAGTAATCAATATAAAAAAAATGGACTGTATAACAGCCCATTTTTTCTAAAAAAGATGATTTTTTTGCACTATTTAGGTTTGCAATAGTTCTTACCTGATACTAGAAAATGCTCTGCATTGATACGAAGACATTCTTCTTTAGTTTTACCAAAACAAGGGTGTTCTGGAGCTTTCATGTGCGTTTCTAATGATTTATACCATTTAGCATTGCCTTTGATTTCTTCACTAGCTAAAGATACTAACTTTGGCCATTCAGCAGCAGTTGTAGGTCCGCAAGGCCCATTTTTAGGATGATCTACCAATGCACTATTGCTAGGCTTGCAGTAATTTTTATTATTAAAAAGCAAATGCTCTGCATTGATCGTCAAACATTCTTCTTTAGTTTTACCAAAACAAGGGTGTTTTTCGGTAGCCATGTGTTTGTCTAGAGACTTATACCAGCCTTCATTATTTTTTATGTCCTCTTTAGCTTTGTTCAAAAGTGGTCCAAACTCTGCTTTTGTCACAGGAATACAAGCTTCCTTTACATTCTTATCAGGTTGGCAGTAGTTTTGAATTTTAGTAAGTTGGTATTTAGCATTGATACGCAAGCATTCGCCTTTAGTTTTACCAAAACAAGGATGTTTTTCATCTGCCATATGGGCATCCAAAGATTTGTACCATTTAGCATTATTTTTAATCTCAGCACTTTGAGCTGCTATCAATTTATTCCATTCTGCTTCTGTACTCGGAGTACATTCACCTTTAGGTGCATCATTTTTTGAAGCATCGGTGACAGTCTCATCTGTACTATTTCCTTCTTCAGGTGATACACAAGAAAAAGTAAGGCTAAACAATAAGAGTAATGCCCACGATTTTTTTAAAAAAGACATAATAAAATATTAGTTTAAAATTATAAAATGAATTAAAAGTCTATCTGAAAGCTAATGACAGGTAATAAACCTGAATTATAATCAATAACCTCTGAATTGTTGAAACGATCGTATTCCATTGCTCTAGGGTTTTGTGCATTAGTCGCATTTTGGATATCTACAGAAACGGTGTACGATAGTTTTTTGAGATCATGACGTAAGGCTACTCGTGCATCCATACGAAAATAGGGATGGAACTTATTATTGAAGGCATCTGTCTCATTATCAACCCGAAAATCGACTAGCTTAGAAGCTGCTAAATCTAAATGAGTATAGCGTTGTCCTCCATTAAAAAATGCTTTTAGCCCTAGTTGAAGTGTCAAGCCTTTCTTGAAATAAAATTCTTTTCCACCCATGAAACTACTAGCCCAGCGTCCATCCAAACGAGTACTGCGCCATTTTCTACCATTAGCTGTCCGGTATTGTGACCAATATAAAGAACCTGTACAAAGAATAAAGAACCCTTTGCCAAAGAATTTTTCGATAGTAAGATCTAAACCATAATTTTGACCTGTTCCGCCATTTTGCATGGCACGAGTACCAAAGTTATCACGCATATTGTACAACCAAAAAGTAGTATTGCTATCTACCCCAATTGGAATATCATATAGATATTGATAATAAAGCTCTGCTTGGATGCGAGTGGCACCTGCAATAATCTGCTCAAAGCCTAAAACAGCATGATGCGCCTTACTAAAAGGTAGGTTTTTGTTAGGACGAGTATGTCCACCAGAAGCTGTTGGGATTTTTAGGAGATAAGTGCCAATAGGCAACATTTTGCTATGCATACCATAAGCTAAGGTAAATGTAGAGCTTTTCGCTAACTGGTACTTCATAGATACTCTAGGTTCTATAGACCAAGTATTGTTCATAGCCAAAAACATACTGTGAAGTCCTGCATTTAAGGTAAGTTTTTCGGTAGGGCGATAGCTTCCTTGTGCATAAGCCTGCATCAAAAAAGTATTGCCAACATCTCCTTTTCCGTTGCCAAAATCAGATCCATCTTCTCCCAAAAAGAAAACAAGCCCTTGCTGACGACCCATAAACTGACCATACTCTAGGTTGTAATGAATAAAATGCCCCATTAACCCAGCTTTTATTCTAAACTGATTGTTTATTTTTCGGCTATAAGTTCCAGTCACAGAGCCACGAGCTTGTATGTAATGATCAGACTCTATTTTCATAGTATCTAGAGTATTGGCAGAAATAGGCTCTGCTTGATAGTCTATAATCTGACTAACCTGCCCACCCGCTACAATCTTGAGATAAGACTTGTCGTCTAATAATCGAGTATAAGTCATACCCAAAACACCAAGATTTGTTCTATTGTCATTCCAACCATAATCTAAGGAAGACTCCCAAAGAGAACTATCACGGATAGACCAATCTTCATCGCTCAAACCACCCATTCCAAAAATAGTAAAGGTGTTTTTATGATCTTTAGAATTAAAATAGAGGTTAAAAGACAAATCTTGAAAGCTATTAGTCGCATTAGCGCGAACAACATGTATGCCCATGGCACCCAAAATACCTAGAGTGGAATAGCGGTAATTGATTAGGTATGAACTTTGACCTTTTTTGATAGGTCCCTCTGTTGCAAAGTCTAAGCCTATTAAACCTGCTCTGAACGTATATTCTCTATTTACTAAATTCCCTTTACGGAATCGGACATCAAACACACCCGAAAATGCATTGCCATATTCAGCAGCAAAAGCACCAGTCGAAAAATCTGAATTACTCAACAAAGAAGCACTAAATACACTAATACCACCACCTGTAGTAGCTGGACGAGCAAAATGGTTCGGGTTAGGTACATCTAAACCTTCCACTCTCCATAAGACCCCAAATGCAGAGTTCCCTCTCACTACAATATCGTTTTCGGTGTCTTGATTGGCCTGCACACCAGGAAAGGCCATTGCCATACGCCCAGGATCATTTATACTACCTGCATAACGTTGAGTTTCTTCTACCGAAAAAGAACGTGTACTAACTACCGAAAGCTCATTAAGTGCCTGACTTCCTCCATTATTAGCATTAGCTGTTACTACTATTTCCTCAGTGGTTTCTACAGCCTCTATCATCTCGATCTCTAGATAAATTGCTTTGGCAGAACTAACAATAAAGTCCTCTGTAGCATAAGTTTGGTAGCCAATATATTGAGTCTGGACAATTTGGCGACCAACAGGAACATTGGCTAATTCAAAATTTCCATCAAGATCAGTACTTGCACCAATCAAAGGTTCAGAGTTGGCAACAACAACCGAAACGCCTATTAATGGTTGTTTTGTTTCTTTGTCTACAATCTTCCCTCGAATAGTTTGGACATTATCTTGAGCATAAACTGCAAAGGTGCAGAGTATTAATAAAATAGTATTAAGCTGTTTCATACATTTGTTGATCTAGTTATAGATAGGTATTGAACTTAACAAAAGTAAGTAGAAACTATTAGGATTTTTTAGTAAAAGCACAAAAAATAACGAACTTCCCTTGATATTGATCAACAACCCATAACTTTAGCATGCTCAAATAGTTATTTCATGTAGCATTTTGAGCAAAAGAATTAAACCTAAGACTATATAGCCATGACAAGATTTTTTACTTTTTTAGTAGCAGTTTTTTTAGTAGCTCAACTACCAGCACAAACTATAGATCTCTCTAATAAATACAATCACTTATCTTTTGAGAAAAATTATGCTTACAGCTATTTATCTGATTATTATAAGGATAACGAGGACAACCCTAGTTATTTAATCAATATGGATTGGGAAGCTTTGCAACAACAGTTGAATGAAGACCCTAGTATCGAAACAATTGATCTCTATAGATATACAGATATAGATGCCTATGCACTTTGGATACATCTACTTAATGATGATTCAAAATCTGTATTTTATAATCAAAAAGCACAATGCCTTGAGCGAGCTAAAAAGCTCTTTCCAAAAAAAGAACAAGAACAATTTTTGCTCACCTTAGCAAAACTAGATACCATTAAGCAAGGTGGTGATAATGATGTTTTGTGGGCTCTTTTATTGACTTGTGCTGTAACAGAAGAGCAACATCAACGGTTTTCTGAATATTGGGTAAAAACAGCAAAAGAGTCTAAAAAAGCTAGGGATATCGAAAATATAGAAATCCTTATGGCTTATGATTTAGGCCATTATTACTATTCTAAGATAGGTTCTTATCCAGATGAAAATTTTGAGGTAAAAGCAAAGTTTCCTGAAATGGAGAAAAAAGCTTTGTCTTATTACCAAAAATGGTATGAATTACGCAAAAAAAATAAGGGTTATATAGCTGCTGCTTATGTTGAATTGAGCAATTTGTACACAAAGATGAATAAACATGAGGAGGCTTATGCACTTTGGGAAGACTATGATAAAATATATACTGAGTCAGGAGGAAAGGATGAGTATGGTTGGCATGCTGCCAAATTTAGAATGGCTTTGCACAATTTAGCTCGATACCATGATGTGGATAAGGCAATTGAAGTGTTTGAGCAAGACTATCTGAAACCTAAAAAGGTTTATGTAGAAGATGGAGGAATATGGGAAGATGCAATCCCTTATACTTGGGCTGTAACAAATAGTGAGAAGGTTAAGGATCAAATAAAATACATGAAGGCTTGGGCTACTGCTCTTCAAAAATATACCAATAAAAGACCCTTAGCTCAGGCTAATGCTGTAATAGAGCTGTTGAATAGACAAAATTATATAGTTACTACTGAGGAGACACAAAAACTCTATATTCAGTACTTTGAAGAGCTTTATTTAGCTAATTTGGTAAAGGCAAAACCTGTTGAAGGTAGTGGCGTTTATAGTGAAACCCGAAGCCTAAAAAGTTGGGTTTTTGTAGTACCTTATGAAAAAATGATCGACTTATTGATCGCTAAGAACCGTCAAGCAGAACTAGAGCAATGGTATCAAAAATGGTTGGAAGCTGCTGTGAAAACAGAAAATGAGAAAATCATTAGAACAACATTCATCAACGTATTTAAGCGATTAGGCAAAGAAAAAAATGAGGAACTTGCCGAAAAATTCTTTATCAAATATTATTGTGAACGTTTATCAACTGAGAGTGCTGAGGATAATGCTGTATGGGAGATATATAATGAATGGCCTTATCGTTGGATGGAAAAGAAAGATGCAGATAAGCAAGCTCAGCGATGGGTAGAATTGGCTAAAGAACATGCCTCTTCAGATCTTTTTGCTTGGGTGTTAGGATATGCCGCTTCTCACACTGGTTTTCATGGGGATAAAGAATGGACTATGCAGTATTTATTGCAACGATTAGTCTTAGTCAAATATCATAAACAGATAGATTTGATTAGCGATAGTTATATAGATCTAATTACGCTTAATAGATCATTAAATAATTATCCTTTAGCACTTCAATATACTATCGAAGATTACCTCTTTGATAAGGAAAATGACCTAAAACCTAGGTATTCAAGATTATCGTCATTTCACACAATCGTTTCTGCTTGTCTCAAAAAGTCGGAGATAACCATGAAGGATAAAAAGAACATGAAAAAACAATTGAAAAAACTAAAAAAGAAGCTCCAAAAAGAAGCTGATAAACATGCAGAACTTTTAGACTGGATAGATAAGAATATTGCCTATTTTGACTTTTAATTAGAACTATTGATAGAATAAATATAGAGCTAAATGTCTTTGGATGTTTAGCTCTTATTTTTTAATATGAATTTTTGATAGAAGGTGATTAGAATACTGGCCGAAACCATCAAGAATATTGTCAAGATCAGGAAGGCATAAATTACATTATTGGACTGATGGAAAAAGGGGAGTGCAAATATCCCTAAAAATAGAATCCTAAACAGAATATTACTCACTCCAAATATACCGTTTGCTCGACCCATTACTTGGTTAGGTACTATCTTAAATAGGTAAGATACTCGCATGACACGCACCCCAGAGTTGGTCATTCCTAGCAATACACTCATGAGATAAAAGACCCAAACCCAAGGCGAAAACATTAGGATTAAGAATTGTAAAGCTGTTACAATAGTCATAATGATAATAGCCATAACAAAACTAATACCTCTAAATATTTTTAAGATAGCTATCCCTGAGATAGTAGCTCCCAAAGCATAAAATAGTTCAGAAATAGCAAAGACATTACCTTCTTCTTGCAAATGGTTGGTGACATAGATTGGCGATAGATTGAATACATGCATCAATACCACCACAAATGGAGCATAAGTTATTATACCAAAAAGGAAGATGTATGGCTCGTTTTTGAGATAATTAAACCCAGCTTTTAGACGATCAAAAGTAGAGCCTTCTTCAGGATGGCGTTCGACTATTGGTACAAACTTAAGGAAGAGAATAAGCCCCAAAGCTACAAAATAAGTCATGGCATCAAATGCAAAAACATGATGCAACTCCCAAGCATCTATTACAATCCAACCATAGTCACCTCCAATCAACAAAAAAGAAGCTCCTGCTCCAGCCAATGCCGCCGCCAACTGACTTTGAACCTCTATATAAGAGGCAATTTTACCATAATGTTCTTGTTCTGTTATTTCTTGCATAAAAGCATAAAAACAAGGATAGTGCAACCCATAATTCCAGAAGGTGAGCCCAAAAACTAGAGCTGCTAGGGTAGGGGGCATAGCTCCACTTACCCATCCATAAAGTGCAATACTGCCTATAGAAAGCCCGATGACTATGTTTAACCCAATAAAAATATGCTTACGGTTCAGTTTGTCAACTAAAGTGCCTGCATAGGGTGCCCAAAATAAGGTAACTATAGTAATAAGCATATAAGCAACCCCAAACCAGTTGGATTGACCTTGGGTAGAAAAATAAAGAGGGACTGCTATCATGCTCATGCCTTGGGCAATGCCTGATATAAAATTAGCCAGCAGTAGTAAGCGTATAGCAGTGATATTCTTCATTAATTCATTAATTCATTAATCTGTTCTTAGTATAGGTAGCCAAATTTTCGTAAACAATTGATAATCAAAGCTACTGTGTTTTGATTATTGTTCAGTAATAGTTTGATTATCAGTTGCTAAGAAAGGATGCTTTTTTTAATTATGTGTTACAATTAAAAAAATAGCGGACTATTCTTTTTATTTAATGACAAATGAAAGGCTAAAAAGTTATAATATTGCAATAAGTATATGAATAAAGTGATTTAAAATTCCATCTAATGGACAAGAGCAAAAAACAAATACTAGAACAAACGACCAATTTTGTAGTCCAAGAATTTGGTATGGAGATCGACCATCCTCAAGAGATAACAGAAGAGGAACTCAGGGATATGTTGGCAGAGTGTGTACTCTATTGGATAGAACACAACCTAGAACATCTCTTCTCTATTTTGTATCGTCTAGATGTACATGAACCTAGCGTACATAGAGCTTTTGCTCCCGAAGCTGTAGAACCTGCCAACCTAGTAATCGCTCAATTGATCATTGATCGAGAAAAAGAAAAAATCCGTTCTAGACAAAAATACTCTAGCCAAAACAATGACGATGATGATGGTGTAAGTCGTTGGTAACTTGTTTTTAAGCCAAAGCAACACCTTTTTCTATCCCTTTATATTTATTGATCTGTTTGTGCATAACCATAAACCACAAAGGAGGAAAAAGCGATAACAAAACCATTCCAGGGTAGCCTGTAGGCATCTGAGGACTTTCGTCAAAATGGCGTAAGGTCTGATATTTTCTATTAGCGATATAATGATGATCAGAATGTCTAGAAAGTTCTAGCAGCAACAATCGACCTAATGGGTGATTAGAATTCCAAGAGTGAATAGGCAGAGTACGTTCATAACTATTCCCCTTTTTCTTTCTACGTAAGCCATAGTGTTCGATATAATTAACAGTCTCTAATAGCAAGAAACCAATAGTAGCACTAGCCAAGAAAAACAATAGAACTGTTCCACTAAAAACAAGTCCAATAGCCACAATTAAAGCAACTTGAATGACTTGGAAGCGTAACATTTCGTTATGAATGCTCCAAAAACCTTGTTTTTTAGCTTTTAGTCTAGCTCCTTCAAGATGCCATGCAGACAACCATCCACCTATAATAGATCGGAAATAGAAAGTGTACACAATTTCGTCATAACGACTAGATGCAGGATCATCATCTGTAGAAACATTTTTGTGATGACCACGATTGTGTTCTATAAAAAAGTGCATATACAAGCTGGTTAGCAAGAGCATTTTGCTCATCAACTGTTCATACCAAGTAGAGCGATGCCCTAACTCATGAGCAGCATTGATACCAAAAACGCCACAAGAAATTCCAAATGCAGCTGTCATGCCTACCTTCACATATAATGGTAGACTTGTATCTCCGATTTGAAAAAGGAAATATACCATTGTGCCATACTGTATGGGCACTAAAGCATAGAGCATATAATCATAGAGCTTATCCTCTTTGACTACGGCTTCTTCAGCTTTACTAAGGTTTTTGGTATTACCATTAAAAAATAATTCAAATAAAGGAATAACACCAAAGGTGAAAATGAGCGCACTGTATGCCCAAATATTAGGAGAAGAAATAGAGAAAAGAACTAAGACAGGAATAATGTAAACCAAAAGGTATTTCAGTCGATGGAAACTCATATTCTAAAGGGATTTTAGCTAAGAATAAAAATATTACATCACAAAGAAAATGGAAAAGAAGAGTAAGTTTTAGACGCTAGCGTTCAAAACGCTTGATTTAAGCTTTATTTTTAATCATTTCTCTCACCATTAAGCGAATATTATCCAAATAAGCGACCAACCATTCTGCAGTTAAGGTTTCTTCTGTGATGCTGAGGTAAAAGTTTTCGATAGTTAAATTTAGCACCAAATCGGCCAAGTAAGATTGCCCTTCTAGGCCCAACGCAGCAATCCAAATAGGAGAGATAGAGGTAGCCAAAAGCTTGTTAGTTTCTTCAAAACAAGTTTTAAAATCAGGATTGTCTCTATGAATACGCAGCTGTCTGTTGAATAGTAAATCTTCTGTAGCCTCCAATAAGACTGGAATCATATCTGGCATCATTTGCTCACAAGCCTGTATTTTGTCTGTAATCTCTTTGGCTTGTAGCAGATGGTAAGCCAATAATACCTCTGTAAAGGCTTCTAAATCGGCAAATAAATGATAAAAGGAAGACTTACTTTTTCCTACTTTTCGGGCAATAGGCTCTACTTTTAGTCCTTTAGGGCCTTCTTTAGAGAAATATTTATAGCCAACTTTTATCCAAGGGAGTTTTACATTTTTAGGCATTTTGGATTTTTTAAAATATATGAGATTAGATAGCTCTGTAAGAGCTGTGATTTTATTTCTTTTTACTTTGAACTAATCCTTGAATCAACAGTCCTAATAAAGCCATAATTAAAGGAAAAATAAGAACAAAACCTCCAATCCATAAGACCTAATATAAAACCTATGATGAGAAGTACAATACCAACTGCAGCACAAATTATAAAATATAGAAATATTGTAAGCCCTCCATAGGGACCATGAGTGTTTGCAAATAAAAATACTAGCCATATTAGAAAAACTAAGCCCATTATTGCTAAACCAATTATCCAAATTATAGGATTGGATAAAACAGCTGCAAAAACTAGAGCAGCACCAACACCATAAGTGATAAAACCTCCAATACAAATGGCTAATAGCCCATAAAAGGCTATGGCATCAAAATTTACATTTCCTTCTTTTGGTCTTTTACTGTTTTTTTTGAAGGCTAGCTTATATTGCTGCTTCTTTTTTTTGAATTTTCTTCGTTGTTTTTTCTGGATATTTTTCTTCTGGCGGTCTACAGGCAACTTTTTTTTAGCCTTCTTTTTTACTCTTTCAACAGGTGGGGAATCCTTCACCACATTATGTGGAGCAGCATGGATGCAATGAATATTGAGGATTATAATTATACAAATAGATAAGAATAAATGAATCTTCATTATGCTGGGATTTAGTAGTTTTGGCTGCATACTAGGCTCTAAAAGACTGTTGATGTCTGTATTAAATTAGCAAAAAAAAAGGAGTCAACCCAATTTAAGGGATAACTCCTATTCTATTTGTTTTTAGATGGATAGAACGTTCTAGCCAATTTTCATAGGTACTTCCATTAGCAAGATTTTAGCATCGTTAGTTGCTTTTATCTCTATAGAACTCATATCCCACATGCCCAAACCATCTCTTTTGTCTAGTTTTTGGTCAGCTATAGTAGCTTCTCCTTCCAGCATAAAAGCATAGACACCATTGTTTGCGTTATCTTTTAGTGTGTAAGAAGTAGAATGTCCTTTTTCCAATTTACCTAAATGAAACCAAGCATTTTGATGTATCCAAACTCCTTCATCCTTATCGTTTGGAGAAAGAATCTGATGGAATTGATTTTTTAGGTTGTCTGCTTTCAATGTTATCTGATCATAGCGAGGTTTTACATCTCGTTTGTTGGGGAATACCCATATTTGCAAAAACTTGACAGCTTTATCTTTGTTCTTATTATATTCACTGTGGAAAATGCCTGTGCCTGCACTCATGACCTGAACATCGCCTTGTTGGATCACAGTAGTGTTACCCATGCTATCCTTATGCTCCAAATCTCCCTCTAATGGAATAGATATGATCTCCATATTATCATGAGGGTGTTTCCCAAATCCTCTTCCTCCCGCCACTACATCGTCATTCAAGACTCTCAAAACCCCAAAATGCATACGTTCAGGGTTTCTATAGTTGGCAAAACTAAAGCTATGGTGACTATTTAGCCATCCATGATCGGCATATCCTCTTGTATTTGCTTTATGCAATACTGTTTTCATAGTACTTTCCTCCTTATTTGGTAAATGATTAAATCCAACTTGATCTACTATTTTAGGACTAGCTGTTGCTTTTTTGCTAGCTCCTAAGCCAAGAGCTGTTCCTAAGGCTCCCAATGCTGTTTTTTTTAGAAAGTCTTTTCTTTTCATAGTAATTTTGTTTTGATACAAATATCGGGAAGATAAAGAGGTAGAGGAATGCAAAAATCCGTCAAAAGGATATAAAAATCCGTTATGAATGTTGTTTTTTGAATGCAGAGGGGCTTTGCCCCGTGCAGTTTTTAAAGAAATTGCTAAAATTAGAAGGCTCTTCAAATCCTAGTGTATAGGCTAATTCTTTAGTACTAATAGTTGTGAAAATTAGTAATCGTTTGGCTTCTGTTGTTATTTTAGTTTGAATGAATTCTTTAGCAGATTTTCCCGTTAAGGTTTTTATATTTTTGTTTAGATAGTCACTAGAAATAGCCAATTGTTTAGCATAAAAACTAACCTTATGTTCCTTTTGATAATGTAAGTCTACCAAAGCCCTGAAACGTCTTAATAGTTCTATCCCTACATGTGTTTGCTGTTGAAGTGTTTGCGAATTGACTGCACAGGCACTATGACAATTGATCAAAAACAGCTTAAGTAGAGCACCCACTGCTTCATATTTAAAAGTTTGTTGACTATCCTCTAGATAAGATAGAATATCTGTCGTAATAGTAGCTAACTTAGCTTCTATCTCCATTGATAAAGCAAGTGGAGGACTGTCCCCATAACTCCCAAAAAGATTAATATCTGAGATAAAAGAAGTTTGAATATTGTTTTGAATTAAAAAATCCTTAGAAAATGTAATTCCCCATCCAATAGGGCGAGCAGTGGTAATAAGTTGATGGACTTGTCCTGGGCTGATAAAAAAAACATGATGATCTTTTAGAGTATATTCTTTAAAGTCTATTCTATGAACCCCTTGAGCCTCTTTACTCCAGAGTATAGTATAATAATTGTGTCTGTGAGGTTCGTCAGTCTGTCCATTGTTATTATCATAAATATCTTCCATGCGCTTTATTTGGAAAGTAGATTCTATCCCTGTAGCAGAAATTTGATATTCTTTGATTGATGATTTATGCATAACTAATCTTTTAGACTTATATTTAAGCTATTAACAGATCAATTTACAAAATGATTATGAATACCAAACTTTCTTTTCTACTAATTACCCTAGCTCTATTTTTTATGAGTTGTGGAGAAACTCAAACTAACAATAATGAACCTGTTACCAATGAGCCTCCAACCGAAAAAGTAGATACTACAGCAACTACAAATACTAATTCAACTACAGATAACACTTCCTCAACAGATGAAGGCTTACCAAATCTAGATTTGAAACCATTCTACAGTAAACCTGCTGATGAATTATTAGGAGATGAGGCTTATACCGAACGCCTGAAATTGTTGTTAGGAGAGAGCTTGTATTTAGATATTATAGGCAATATGGGAGGTGGTTTAGATGTAACTATTGATGTACATGACGAAAATGTAGGGCCTTGTGTCTATGTCAAGGGAGAAGTAAATCACGAAGGTAAATTTTATGAATCTATCGTGATTACAGATGAACATGCGCAGCGAGTTTGGGCAGCAACTACAAATGAGGAAGGAGCAGCTGTAGTTCAATTCCCTAAATTAGAAGAGGCAGGAGATAAAGTGCCTAATGCTTATAAAGATTGGATAGCCGAACGTTCTTAACAACTTCTGAGCTAAGTTTTTGTTAGAATAAACAAGAATATCATAAACTAGTGTAAATAGTTTTTTATGAAAAAGATGATTATACCTGGAGGTTCAGGTTTTTTGGGGTTGTATTTAGCACGTTATTTATCTCTTAGAGGGTGGGAATCTATTATCCTGTCCAGAAAGGAAACTGAAAGTGAGTATGATAATATTCGCTATGTGCAATGGGATGGTAAAACTTTAGGTGATTGGAAAAAAGAGTTTGAAGGAGCAGATGCTGTCGTTAATATGGCAGGACGTACTGTGAATTGCAGGTACACAGAGGAGAACAAACGCCAAATCATGGACTCTAGAGTAGACTCTACCAAAGTATTGGGAGAGGCGATTGCTGCTTGCCAAAACCCGCCTAAATTATGGGTGAACTCAAGCACTGCAACTATATACAAAGATACTCGAGGCGACCAGCCTGCTAATGATGAATATAATGGAGTTTTGGGCGATGATTTTTCTATGAATGTGGCCAAAACTTGGGAGAAAACTTTCAACGAAGCAAAAGTACAGTCAAGTGTACGCAAGGTAGCTTTGCGTACCGCAATTGTATTAGGGCGAGATGGAGGTGCTATGGGACCTATTCTAAATTTGGTAAGTGTTGGTCTAGGTGGCAAACAAGGACCTGGCACACAGTGGGTGAGTTGGGTGCATGTAGAAGATTTTTCAAGAATAATTGAGTTTTTGGTAGAAAAGGAAGAAGTTGAAGGTATTATCAATTGTGCTGCACCTAATCCTGAACTCAATAAAAACTTCATGCGCAAATTGCGTTATGTCTATCGACGTTGGTTCGGATTCCCACTGCCTACTTTTTTACTGAAGTTTGGAGCTATACTGATTCGTACAGAAGTAGAGCTAGTCCTCAAAAGTAGAAAAGCAGTGTCTAAACGCTTGGCAGAATTAGGTTTTGAGTTCAAATACAAAAAAGTAGAAGATGCTTTTGAGCAAATTGTCTAAAAAATAACTAAAGATTGATAACCATTTAGTTAAAATAGGCATCTGTATATATGTATTTGAACTTTAGGCGTTAATTTTGTATCTTAGTGAGAGTATATTTGACATTTCTTATTGACAATGAAGATAAATTTAAATATGCTCTAAAGTAGAATCTTATAAAATAAAACAGATCATGAAAAATCTAAAAAACATATTGGCTTTAGCAGTATTTGTAAGTGGGTTAGCTTTAAGCTCTTGTCATAAAGGCCCAAGTTGTCCTGCTTATAGCAGTTTGCATACCGATAAGGTCTATGCTTATAGCCCTTCTGATCCAAATAAAGATCCTAAAAACAACAAAAAGGAAGTGGAGAAGAAGAAGAGAGAACAGCTGAAACCTAAAAAATACAAGAAACCTTATTCACTATTTCCTGGTGGCGTTAGATAATTGATCTTGCCAAAAAGAGAAAAGTATTGACAATAAAAATATCTGATCTAAACAGATATCTAAGCAGTATGCCATTGGTATGCTGTTTTTTTTTATAAAATAATGTACCTTTGTGATTCTTAAATAACTAATTGAGCAAAAATGTCAGGAAATAAAATAATATACAAAACACTAGAAGAGATAGAATTGATGCGTAAAAGTGCCTTATTGGTATCTAAAACGTTGGCAATGTTAGCTCCTGAAATTAAACCAGGTGTTAGTCCTTTACACTTGGATAAATTAGCAGAAGCTTTTATTCGGGATAATGGCGCAGAACCTGGATTTTTGGGACTATATGGTTGTCCTAGTACTTTGTTAACTTCGGTCAATGATCAAGTTGTGCATGGATTGCCTACAGAGCGTCCTTTAGAGAGTGGAGACATTATTTCTGTGGATTGTGGGACTTTTATGAATGGGTTTTATGGAGACCATGCCTACACTTTTGAGGTAGGAGAGGTGGCTGCTGCTACCAAAAAACTCTTAGAAGTAACTAAGGAATGTTTGTATTTGGGTATTGCTGCTGCCAAAACAGGAAATCGCATTGGAGATATTGGATTTGCTATACAAGATCATGCTGAAAAACATGGTTATGGTGTAGTTAGAGAGTTGGTAGGACATGGATTGGGCCGCACTATGCACGAAGGGCCAGAGGTGCCTAACTATGGTCGTAGAGGTAGAGGTAAAATGATCAAAAATGGATTGACTATCGCTATAGAACCTATGATTAATATGGGGACACATCGAGTTAGAAAACATTCAGATGGTTGGACTATTTGTACAGAAGATGGTCAGCCTTCTGCTCATTTTGAACACGATATTGCTGTTATTAATGGCAAACCAGAAATCTTATCTACTTTTGACTACATAGAAGAAGCATTGGCAAAACAAACAGTATAAAATTAGAGAACGGACAATTTTATATAAAAACAAAAGGCTTGGAAGTTAACTTCCAAGCCTTTTGTGTGTAATTCTAGGTTTATAATATTTTCTATCGGATAATAAACTGTTTGGTTTGTACTTGACCCTCTCCATCTATCAATTGAAGAGTGTACATGCCAGCCGAAAGTTCTTGAACATCTACTTGAATAGTATTCATACTATTAGACTGTACAGTTGCTTTTTGTTGTACTACAGATTGTCCAATGGCATTAATAATATTCACTTGTAACTCACTATTAACAGCAGTTAGTACTCTAATGGTGAGTTCACCTTCAGTGACTGGATTAGGACGTATTTCTACTAAGTTGGCACCTTTTATTTCAGCACTACTAATATCACTATAAGTAAAGGTGTTGTCTGTAGAAACTATACGCAATCTATAGTAATTAACACCATGTAGAGGATTACTATCAAGGAATTGATATACATTAGTCAAACTACTAGATAGTTGTCCAATCTCTTCAAAACTAACCCCATCAGTACTTCTTTCAACTACAAAATGACTAACATCCTTTTCTTGTTCCGTTGCCCAATCCAACTCAATCTTACTATTATTGATAGCTGTAGCTTCAAAACTCAACAGTTCCAATGGTAATAGACCAAGATCTGTAGGTTGCAACATAAATCCAGAGAAACCACTTACCTCAAATTCGATAGCATAAACAGCTGCGGTTGTGCTAAATGGATCAGCAGCTCTACCTGTAAGCGGGATTTCTGTAAATGGAATCTGAGTAGGAGTCCCTACTGTAATCGTATCATCAAATTTCCATAATATAAGCTCTGAACTTACTATTGGAGCTAGCCCATTATAAGTCAATAGGCCCAATTTGTCGAGATCTGCTTGTGTGAAATATAAACGAACATGACCACCTGTTGCATTAGCTGCATCCACTTTCCAGTGTCTTGGCAAATAAGGTTTCCCATTCCACCATTGTACGGTTGCATCAAAATTGGTTTGTACATTGACCAAGCCAAGTGCATCATTGTCTGTCACATTAGTAGAATCTAATATAGATAACATTGGTTTTTGATCTACATCATCCATAAAGTGTGACCAAACAGAGTTGTTGGTTAATAGACAACTTCCTGTTCTATCTGTCGTGACAATAGGGTTTTTAGGTAATTGCATTACCAATGGTTTTATTGGTGCACCAAAATTGCGACCGCCACATCGTATAGCCGCTACATCTATAGTATAGTCTGTAGTTGTCCAAGGATTAAGGGCAAGATTGTAAGTATGTGGGGTAAATACATCATTATCATCATCATTGTCAATAATAGTATCAATACCTGTGTTGCCCCAAATGTCTGTCCAAGAGTAAATGATTGAGTAAGGATAGGTCCCTGTCATAGTGATAGGTACATAAACAGTAGTATCTCCTGTACAGAAATCTACAGTGTCGGCATGAGAACTAACTACAGTTAGGATAGGGGCCAAGTTGAATGCCCAAATGCCTGTAGCTGTACCATTAATATTATCACTATTTTCACCTGTTTCAAACTGTAGGTATGGATGATCGTCTATCCAAGGTGCTACAGGAGTACCTTTAGTTGCCTCATTATCTTTTACTTTTACCCAATCGATACAGAAGGCAGAACCATATTCCTTGTGGAAATAGGCCTTTTGACCAGCTGTTTGCGACTCAATGCTAATAAATTGGCCAGGACCAACATTGTCTGTCAAAATCTTTCCATGAGGAGAGGCTAACGTTTGTGTATTGCCCGCCTTCATATAGTAAAACTGATCGCCATGTAGAGTTAGGCTGTCAAAGTAATTATTGCCATAGAACCAAGTTTGACGAACAAAATCAGCATGAACATATTTAGCATTGTCATACAATCGAATATCCTGATTATTACCATTTGTATTATAACACTTGAATTGAACTCTATTGTACTGTTGGTTATCTCCCATTCGGAAGTAGCACAAGTAATAATAACTTAGATCAAATTCAAGATAACTATCATCTGTGAGTAGTGTACCTCCTCTTTGTTGCCAAGCAGTATGGCCAATCATTATTCTAGGAACATATACATGGGTATTGCGCATGTCAAAAAGACCACCATAATGAAAATATCCACCAATTTCTAAATCATGAGTATTGGTATATAGATCACCATTTTGTTGGTATAATGTACCTCTTAGTCGTAGAGGACTGAGTATATTCCAGATTCCTGCTGCGTTATCTATGCGCATCAAAGAAGCTTTGATATAAACATTTCGAGTGTCTAATATATTAGTTACACCATCTCCAACTATTAGTATCCTCCCTGTATGTTCATATTTAGTAGTTGGATCAAAAATTATACTGCGTGCAATATAGAAGTCAGCAGTACCATTGAGTATAATAGAATCCTTAGTTATAATAACACCACAATAAGCCAAACTTACAATATCGCAACCATTACTAGCAGCTGTAAATGACATGCTATCAAAAACAACAGTATCTGCTAACGTTGGCAAGCAACCACCTAAGGTTCCTGTAATATCAGCTTCATTAGTGGTCCAGTGATTTGGGTTATTCCAATCTCCTACAAAATCAGTAGGCGCAGTCGCATCTGCTCTCCAATAGTAAACTATACCGGCAGTAGCAGGAAAATCTACATTTATATTATCTCCAGCATCAATACTATTGTTAGCTGTGATTAATGCACCTGTATTGTGCCATCCTCTTATGAAATTGTGTTGTATATTGGTTGCTCCAAAATTTACATTAAACCCAGAACCTACCATCGACCAATTGACCGTTTCTACACAATCACCAATAGAATGTAAGGTGCCTGCTACGGTCAAGGAACCATGATTGAAGGTGTAAGTCATTCCTTTGGTAACATACATGTCTCCATTGTAGAGAGGCATAGTTCCTGTTACATTTATATTGTAACCACTATAATAAACAGAGTTACCTTCATTCATACGCAAATCTCCTTGTATCGTTACATTTGTATTATAACCATAGGCAAGAAAGTGTTTGTTCAAAATAACATTAGGGGCAACAGCTGTAGGGCCGAAGTAAGAGCCTTGTACTCCATCATCAGGAGAAAATTCAAAAGTAGTATTACCTGTATAAAGCATATTCCACCCACCATTAAACGCATTCCACCCACTCAATGATAATTCTGCATAAACACTATCATAAAACCCTGTATCCAAAGTCATTTTAGCTAATGTCATACTAATATTTTTAGCATGAATTCTGGATTTTAAAGCACCATTGAGGAAAGTTGCTTCTAAGTCATCAGCGATGTAATAAAAACTGTATTGATCCATATACATTTCTGGCCAAATAGCAATTCCATTAGTCGTAATTGTATCAGGATCACTTCCTTCAAAGTATATTTTAACGGTATTGTCATCAGCAATATCTCTCATGTTTGGAGCCAACATCAGCGACCCAAATATATAAGCATCATCAGCTAGTAATATAGATGCGCTATCTTCTACAGTGAGTTCCCATGTCATATTGTGACAATATACTATGGAGTCTGTGACCACTACAGAGTCTGCGCCAGGAAAAGAAAGGTCATCAAAAAATACATTGTCAGCAGGAGTTGGAATACAACCTAAGTTTGGTACAAACATAGTTCCTGTCCAAATCTGCCAATTGGCAGGATTGCCCCAATGATTATCAGTAGTTGCTCTGAAATACATGTCCTTAGCACTAGGAGGGTTAATTGTCCAATTAGGAGAATTTCCGCCACCATCTATACTACCATTGGCAACATAACTTCGACTATTGCTAATATCGCAATTTATACCTTGTAATATTGACTGTTGCAGGGCTAAGGTGTTGTTAAATGATTTTTTTCGAAGGGTACCCACATCAGCTGCTCTAGGTATGGTCTCAAAGACCACAAAATGTCCACAAACATTGTTGATATGAATGGTTTCTACAGTCAAGGAGTTATTAAAATGATAGAATTTCACGTGTTTGCCATTAGCCACATATAGGTTTTCTGCAATAGAGTTATTTCCATAATAAAACATTATATCATCCTCTACAAAAAGATGTTGAAAATAAGGTGTTTTACTACGTATGAGGGCATAATCTCTACAAGTAACTGTATCATAATCTAGCCCTGTACCGCCATAAAAAGTAACAGAATTGAACCAAGCGACATCGTTAATCATATATATATGCGAACCTGTGGTGTTGAATGTGCTAAAAGTAGTGGTATCTACGTTGGTTGTCCAGTTGCCATTAATATAAACTCTAGAGTTGCTAATATCTAGCCCCGAACTGCGGTTTGCGTTGGCAGGAATAGTCATACTACCCATGCTTAAGGTATAACCATCGGTATTGAGTGTTCCATTCATTATCCCAATATTACCATAATAGACATGTCCTGCACTACAGTCTAGGTCGTCTAATAAACGCCATTCAGTTGTATCGCTACCTGAAAATTCAATATTACGCAATTTGAGTTTATGGCTATGGGTTAGGATACCTTCTAGTGGGCGAGTAGATCGAAAACGAATGAAACCAAGATAATTGAAGGTCATATTTTCGGCCATAATGAATGAGCCATAAATATCTAAGTAGATATTGCCACTTGCTGTGACTGTAGGAGCATTGGCGGTAACTATATTATTATCCCAAAGCATAGTGTCACAGTTAGCATTAGTACTGATGGTAACTATTGCTCCAGGAGCTGTAAATGCTGCTGCCGTAAAGTGTACATTGTCTACAGAGATAGGTGCTTGCAAAGCAGTAAGACCACTACTGAAACTATTGAGCCACCACATATTGGGGTCATTAAAATCTCCACTGCCACCTTTCCAATAGTATTCTGTAGCCGAAATGCTAGAGAAACTAATGAGGGAAAATATAAATAGGGTAAAAAGTTGTTTCATAGTATATAAGTTTTTATTTAGCGTAGAATATGCTTAGATTAGATGGTTTAGTTGCTTGTTTCAGAATATATTATCAATATAAGATAATAAAAAAATAGCAAATAACCATTTTATATGGCTTAAGCAAATTCAAACCTTTAGAAGGTGAGGGTATGTTGTTGATAATTAATAGTTTATATGGTGGGAGGTGAAGATTCAAAGGCTTATCAGTTGATTCATTCAATGTCGAAAGAAGAGAAGCGTTATTTTAAACTTTTTGCACAAGGTATTGGTAAAAAGGATAGTAAACATATCCAATTATTTGATATTTTGACCAAGCAAAAGGTCTATAACAAGGCTACAGCTAAAAGATCATTGAGGAATATTAAAAACTTTGGAGCAACAGAGCATTATCTTTATCAGATGTTACTCAAGAGTTTACGAGTCTATACTAGTAGTTCTAGTATAGAAATGGAAATATTGGATGCATTCAAGAATATACGTGTTTTATACAATCGACAATTGTATGAACTAGCTAAAGAGACTCTTGTAAGTATTAAAAAATTTGCAATTCAACATGATCAATTGCATTACTTGCCACAGTTGTATGAGTGGGAGGTTCGGATAGAAGTAGTCTTTTATCAGTTTAAAGATGTTTCTAATGAGCAGTTTGAGCAGTTTAAGGTTGAATATATCAATCAACTAGAAATGCTGCGTAATTTTGGAACCTACTCTTTGGCAGCTTTAGAGTTTACCTATCTGTCTCAAAAGTTAGGTTATTCTCAAGAATTAGAAAAACGATTGTCCAATATAATGGGGCAGCCTTGGATGCAAGATTTTAATCATTGTCAATCTCTTTCTGCGAGATTGACCTTGTGTGAAATACATGCGATATACTATTCTTTTCATGAGATAGAAAAGAGCTTGGACGCTTATATTCGAATTATTAGAGAAATAGAAGAAGCCGGCCCAGAAGTACAGCAACAGCGCCACAAACAATATATTATATCTATAGCTAATGCAGGCTCTTTGGCCATTAATTTGCATAAATGGGAGGAGGCGCAACGCCTGATAAATATTGCTAACAATTTGCCCGAAAAGCAACTAACTCCTAGATTTCGATTGTTTCAGTATAATCTAAATTTAACCTTACAAGTGCATAAAGGAGCTTTTGATAAGGCTGTCGAATTACTGCCAGAAGGCAAGCAATTTGTAGAAGATTATGCTGAAAAATTGCCTGAATTTGAATTGCTAATTTGGAGATATTTAGCCGCAATAGTACATTTTGGTTTGGGTGACTACGAAAAATCTATTGATTATTTAGAGGAATTGCAGCAATACAAAACGAGTAAGGAGCTTCAAAGTGCAGCAAAACTATTGTTGTTAATCAGTTTGTATGAACAAGAGCAATTTGAACTTTTATCATCTACCTTGCGGTCAAGTTATCGGTTTTTTAAGAAAAATACAGACGAAAATAGTTTTGAGCAAATGATGGTTAGCTGCCTAAAACGCTTAAGTAACCTACCTAATAATAGAATGTTTAGAGACCAACTAAAAGGTGTTCGGGCCAAGTTGGAGGGGTATTATAGAGAAACTAAAACATGGCACTTGTATTTACCTTATAGTTTTGATTATCTGACTTGGTTGGACAGCAAGATAGGGAATGTATCCTTATCTAAAATGTTAGAACAGAAATTTAAAGCACTATAATCGTTAGTCTATTTTTTTTACAAAAATGTATGACCAATGACTTGGATTTCTTGTAATATTGCCATGTGGAGCATTGATTAAATGAGAGAGAATTATCTTCAAAAAGATATAACTTGAGCAGCAAAAAAAAATACCTCATTATGCATTTTTTAGCATGATGAGGTATTTTGAAATTTATCGGCTATTAACTAACGATCATGTTTAGCAGCTTCCTTGTAAATAACATTAGTGAGTACACTACCAACAGCATGAAGCGTATGAGGGCTAATTACAGACATATTATCTTGATGCGTATGCCAGTAGTGACCAAAAGCTTGATTGGTGTTTTCTGGCAAGTTGATAATATCTAATGTAGGAATTTTAGCGATTTGATTCACAAAAAAATGATCATCTGTGATTTGCCGATTGTCCTTGCCCTGCACAAACAAATCACTATAACCTAAGTTGAGGGCTTCGTTCCAAACTTGGTCTACATATCGAGCTGCAAATTTTATGGAAATTCCTTCTTTAGGGAATCTAGCACCAGTAGAACCTACCATATCGAGTAAAATACCAAACTTAGCTTTGTATCCTTCTTTATGGAGATGGTTGGCCCAATATTGAGAGCCCAAACACCAAGTTTCTCTCTTAGCTACTAGGCCTTTTGTTTGGCGTATTCCTTGATCTTCTACATCAAAAAGGACTATATCAATTCCCATATCAATAGGATTTGTGCTTATTAGCCTAGCTATTTCTAAGAGCACACCAACACCACTTCCTCCATCGTCAGCACCCAAAATTGGTTCATCTTGACGGACAGTATCCTCATCTGCTACACTTCGAGTATCCCAATGTGCACAAAGCAATACTCTGTGTGTGTGTGCAGGGTTGTAACTGGCAATAATATTAGTCATGTTGATTTTGTCGCCTTTAGGGCCATCTATCATAGCATTTTGCATGATAACCTCTGCTCCAAAACCTTGAAATTGCTCTTGAAGCCAAGCTGCACATTTTTTGTGTGGCTCTGTGTTTGGAACTCTTGGGCCAAAATCTACTTGTTTTTGAACAAAGTCGTAGGCACTCTTACCGTCAAAAGCAGGCACCTTTACAGGCTCACTAGGTACTGTAGTTGTATTCGTATGATTACCATTAGTATTTGGTTTATCAGGATCACAAGCTACTAATCCGAGTAGTAAGATGGATAAACTTATAAGTTGAATCGCTTTCACTGAGATATTATCGTTTTTTGAGTTGTTTGATTTTGAGTTGGAAACTTTTGACACCTTCAAGACTTTCTTCTCTAGTATACTGGTCTAAGACCATTTTGTAAGTACCTGTAGAATTGAATGCAACATTGTCTAACAGTGCAACTGTAATAATGCAATGATCGCCACTACAGTCCCCACGCCATTTTCCTATTTTATCAGCTAAATTAAAAGAAATTTGCTGATGACGAGCAGGAGCATTAGGCGAATAGGTATGTATTTGACAATAGATATTTTCGTATAAATACTCTTTATGGTGCTCTATATCTAGCAATAAGGTATAGGTAAAAGAAGTATCTTGAATCTCAAAATTGAAAGCTAGGGAGTCATTATGTCCCCATATTTCGTTCTTGATTTCAATTTGTTCTTGATGATAATAACTATCACAGCCTACTAAACTTAGTAAACCACCTAAGACTAATAATATAGCTATATTCTGCATAGAGAATAGAGGACTATTTGTCGTCTTTTTTCTCGTTTCCTTTGTTTTGAGCATTGGCTTGTTTAGAGTTTGGGTTTCTACGTTTTCCAGAACGTCTATTCCTATTATTGCGATTTTTTCCAGAAGGTTTAGAGCTCTTATTTTGTTCTGGTTTAGAATTATTTGTTGGCTTTTCAGAACTGTTGTTTTGCTCTTGCTTTTGTTTTTGTTTCGGCCTTCTATTTTTATTGTTTGGTCTAGGCTTCCGCTCATCTTTTTTATTTACCCCAGCTTTAGAGTTGTTTCCAGCTTTTTTAGACTGTTGCTTTGGTTGTTTAGTCGCTTCGTTCTTAGGCCCTTTAGGTTTTTTGTTTTGTCCACCTTTATTTTGACCGCCTCTATTCGAACCACTCTTGCGTTTGCGTCTACGTTTTTTCTTAGAAGAGTTGAGGTGTTCTAGTTCTATGACCCCAGTACCATCTATAAAATCAACTTCACTCTCCATTTCGAGCTTAGCAGCAGCCATTTTTGCATCTATTAAGCTATCAGGTTTTTTGCCTTCTTTGTTCATCTTATGAACTTCTTTTACACGCTCTACAGGTAGGGCATGTATTTCGGAAGCACCAAATTCTTTAAAAAATGCAAAATACATGATACGCTTAAAAATATCTGTCTTGATAAGATTAGCAGTACCTTTTCTCGTTTCTAATCTATTGACATGGCGTGGGAAATCTTGGAGCGCATCTAGATAAGTATTAAGCTCATAGTTGAGACAACACTTTAGTCGACCACACTGCCCCGAAAGCTTAGATTGATTAATTGCTAAGTTTTGGTAACGAGCTGCTAAGGTAGAGACTGACTTGAAGTCTGTCAACCAAGTAGAGCAGCAAAGCTCACGACCACAAGCACCCAACCCACCTATACGTGCAGACTCTTGGCGAGCTCCAATTTGGCGCATTTCTATCTTAACTTTAAACTCTTTTGCGTAGATCCTGATCAACTCTCTAAAGTCAACACGACCATCAGCAGTATAGTAAAAAGTAACTTTTCGTTTATCTCCCTGATATTCTACATCTCCAATCTTCATCTGAAGTCCTAATTCTCTAGAGATAACTCTAGCACGAATCATTATTTCATGCTCTTTGCTGCGAGCTTCATGTAAGCGTTCTACATCACGGTCATTAGCTTGACGAACAACGTTTGGCAATTTTACGCCTTCTTTTAGGCGTTTTTTCTTCATTTGAATTTTTACCAATTCTCCCATTAGAGAAACTTGGCCAATATCAAAACCTCCTGAAGAACCTTCTACTGTGACATAATCGCCTGAAGCAAGATGTATATAATCGGGTTTTTTATAAAATTCTTTTCGTGCACCTTTCTTAAAACTAACTTCTATTATATTGTAATTTTCGTGTTCTGGTAGAGCTATATCAGATAACCAATCAAAAGTGTTAAGTTTATTGCAGCTACCTGTAGAGCAGCCTCCTGATTTACCACAACCTTCTGAAGTACCATTACTCCCACACGAACAATTCGAACATCCCATGGTATTTATATTTTGTATGTAGTCTTTACTACTATGATGAAAACAGCAGTAAGTAACTGCTTGTTTTTGATGTGTTTATGTCCTTTGTTTTCTTGTTTTTTGAGTAAGCGAACCTATACTCAATATAAACGGACATATTGGTAAAATTAGTGTTTTTTAGAGAATAATTCTAACTCTGAGACTAAAACTTGATTTTGGGCTAAGATGGAGTGGCTGTTATCTATTAAGTACATCTTCTATTTTAGCATCTTCTTGATAAACAGTATCTGTATTAATATCCCATAAATTAGGTGAGGCATTTTCTATAATTTGTTGAGCAGCCAATAATCCCATCAAAATAGAGTGGTCTTGGTTATTGTATTTGAATGAACCATAACGACCAATAGGAATAAGGTTTTTGTAGTCTTTCAAAAAACTGACAACTTCATTAAGGTGCTGCTCATAGCCAATTTCATAAACAGGGTAACATTTAGGAATTCGCATGGTATGACTGTTGAGAATAGCCACTCCTTCTGGTACTAACCCTGTAGTTTGTACTTCCTTAATAGCTAAAGCAGTCAGTGTTTTATCATCTGCCTTCCAAATTTCATCCTCCTGAAAAGCCCAATATTCTAAACAAAGGATAGATGTTTTTTTATCGCCATATAGGCTAGGGCACCAATTGCGGAAGTTAGTAATTCGGCCATGTTTTACACTTTGATCATGGATGTAAACCCAGTTGTCGCTAAACAGCTCTGTACTGTCTACCTCTAGATAGACCAATATGGTGTTGCGGAAATAGAGTTTTTCGCAAGCTGTAGAGACCTTTTCAGGGAGTTGGCCTAAACCTTTTACCATAGAGGTCAATGGCATAGTAGAAACTACATAGTTACTTTTTAGTTGCTCACCTGTGACCAGTTCTACACCAACAGCTTCTTTCTTGTCATTGGTCAAAATCTTTCGGACAGCTTGTTTGAGGTGTACACGACCTCCCATTGCTTCTATTTTTTCAACAGCTCTTTGATATATGGTTCCTGTACCTCCTTTAGGGTAAGCAAATTGATCTACTAGTGTTTTATGTTTGTTGCCTTTGTTACCTAATAATGCACTTTTTACAGCTTCAAATAAGGATAAGCCTTTGATCCGTTGTGCTGCCCAATCTGCTGAAATATTGGAACAAGGGACTCCCCACAATTTTTCGGTATAATTCTTAAAAAAAATATTGTACAACTTTTTTCCAAATCGATTGGTTACCCAATCTTCAAAATTTGAAGGGTTTTTGATCGGGAAGAGCCTCTGTTTTACATAAGAAAATAGGATATTTGTAATATCTATAAGACCTAAGTTTCTGAGAACATTTCCTATCTTGAGAGGATAGTTGAAAAAGCGTTTTTTATAATAAATTCGAGTCAATCGGTTGACCATAGTATAGTCTTCTTCAACTAATTCATGGAAAAGATCGTTGATAAGCTTCTGGTTAGAGAAAAAACGATGTGGGCCACAGTCTACTTGCTGCCCAAATAGTTCAAAACTTCGAGACATTCCTCCCACATGACTACTGGCTTCATATAGGTCTACCTCCACACCTGCCTGTGCCAATTTGTATGCAGTTGTCAAGCCTGCTGGGCCTGCACCAATAACAATTACTTTTTTTGAGTTTGTCTGATTCATGAAAAATTTGGCTTAAGCCACAGATTGAGATCGTGATTTTCTGAAAACCTTATGCAAGGCAATCGTTAGCTCTGTAAATAATATTTTTGGATTAGCATTGCGCTCTATATAGTAGATATTCTCATCCAATGTTTTAGCAATAGTTTGAATATGCTCTAGTTTTAGGAGTGTTGTTAATTTTTGTGCAAATATTGATTCCGCCTCATTCAAGAAAGCGACATTAGCATCAGTCCTATAAGAATGCACTAGGCATTGTCTGAAAAAATGCAACCCATACTGCAGAAAAGCAAGTTGATCTTTTCTAGATAATCTAAGAGTTGCTTTTTTAGTCTTTCGATCCTTACCTGTCAGGATACCATCTACCCAATTCAGAACCAATTTAGCATGTCCTTGATATGCTACTCGCAACCATGTCATGAGCAGTTGACTATAGGCGTCTTGAGCGTCATCAATCAAGCCAATAGCTTTGCTTAAATTCCCTTCGGCCAGCTGGCTAAGATAAATCGCCTTATCAGGACTGATATCTAGGTTGGTATTTAGATATTCCTGAACCTGTTCATCTGACAGACGAGGTATTCTAACAATTTGACAACGAGAAAGAATCGTATTTAGTATTTTACTAGATTGTTCGGCTACAAAAATAAAAATAGTATTGGGTTCTGGCTCTTCTATCAGTTTAAGCAAACGGTTACCCTCTTTACCCAAGTATTCAGGCAACCACATAATCAGAGCTTTATAGTTTCCCTCTAGTTTTTTGAGGCTAAATTGCTTGATAATGCGAACACATTCGTCCTTTGTAATATTGCCTTGTTGATTTTTTGCATCAATGGCATTGAGCCATTGGTTGAGGACAGGATAACTTGTCTTTTTTAACAATTCTCGCCATTCTGCAACAAAATTGGTACTTACTTGCTTAGACCCAATTGTTGGATAAGAAAAATGTACATCAGGATGGATATATCTATTTACCTTTTTGCAAGCATTACATTCTCCACAAGAGTCCTCTTCTGTTGGGTTTTCGCAAAGTAGATATTGGATATAAGCTAAAGCCAAAGCAAGCTTTCCAGACCCTTCTGGGCCTAGGAATATCTGAGCATGAGCCGTTCGGCTGCTTTGGTAAGTCTCTATAAGATGCTTTTTTACATCTTGATGTCCAATAATATCTTGAAAACGCATAAAATCTATTTAGACATCAAGGGTTATCCCTAATGCTGCTAATACTGTATCGTCCAAAGGTTCTACTGTGGGAGCAATAACCTCTTGAAGTAGACCTTCTTCATTAAAAATATATTTTTGAAAATTCCATTTTACCTCTGAATCTTCTACCCCATTTTGAGATTTTTGTGTCACAAATTGGTAGAGTGGATGCATATCTTCACCTTTCACAGAAATCTTGCTAGTCATCGGAAATGTTATGCCATAATTAAGACTACAAAACGAAGCGATTTGTTCATCATTGCCAGGTTCTTGAGCTCCAAAGTTGTTAGCAGGACAACCTACTATCTCTATTTGGCCTTTTGTGGCTTTATATAAGTCTTGTAGTTGACGATATTGAGGAGTCAATCCACATTCAGATGCTACATTGACAAGCAATATTTTTTTGCCTTTATAGTCTGCAAAATTAATTTGCCCATCTTTGAGTCCTTCTATCTCAAATTGATGAATACTGTTAGCCATAGTTCTCTAGAATTTTAGTGTGAAGATAGTAGTTTAGTTCTTAAAATAGAAATAATAAGTGATTGCTATAACTATCATGAAGATGATTTGTGTTAAAACAAAAAAGCAAGCTACACCAATAGGTGTAACCTGCTTCCCCAAAATCAAAATAAATCATATAATATCCTCATCAAAACTATGGCTATTGATTTGATTGGGATAAAAGGATATTAGTATGATCTATTTTTTATAGAAAGGGAGAAGAAAAACTTCTGTCTCCCCTCCAAAACATGGGTTGTATAACGTTATTGCCAATCACTGCATTTGGCTACATTTTCGGATTTCATAAGGTATCCAAACTCTCCACGACCTGTGGATATAGTTTTAGAAGGTGTTTGGGAATTTTAAATTTTAGAGAAGTCAATTCTGCGACAAGCCATAGAAATATTCGCTAAAAGCAAG
>JAAEPD010000358.1 GCA_024222455.1 Aureispira sp. | reverse complement strand
GACAAGCCAGTTGCTGTTGCTTGATGAACGGTTGTTAATAAATAATCTGTGTATAAGTCTAATTTATCTTGCATCTCATAAAGTTAAACTTTCTACCTTACTTTTACTAAATCTATGCGTAACTTGAGTTAATAATAAAAAGGAGCTAAAATAATAGCCAGAAAATGTTGTTGGATTTTTTCTATAAAAAATTGAATTGAGCGTTTGCGCAGTGACAATACTTTGCACTAGTATATCTAAAACTACGAATCTAGATTTGTTTGTCAAGGGTTGAGTATTTGCTCTTTGTACAATAGCTTGTTTCCAACAAGTAAGGATTGTTGATCGCTTGATTTCAAGCTCCAACCCTGCTTTTATCTTTAGAAGATTGTCGCTAGGTAGTTTATTGAGAAAAGCATAGTTTAAGTTTGCTAACTCTAAGAGATGTTTTGGCAGTTTTAGACTTTTGTTATTGGTATATAAGGTAAGGGACTCTAAATTCTTTAGGGCTAATAATTCCTCTGGAATAGTTCTTAAATTAGGGTGTTCAATCCATAATAGTCTTAGGCTCTGTATCTGACCAATTTCTTTTGGGATAATAAATGAATGGTTACTAGACTGCTTCGATTCCTCAAAAATGGTTAATTGCTGAAGCTTTTGGGCTGCGAGTTGTTTTATAGCATCCTTGTGTAATGGAAAAGTTGTAGCATTTTTTAGGATTAGTTCTTTAAGATGTAAAAACTCAAAATTAAAGTCAAGCATTTGCCCATCAAGAGTAATGTGTAAAGTTTTTAGTTGTTGAAAAAAAACTAACCCATTTATATTGTTATGTTCAGGGCTTAGACTAAGGACTACATGATGGCGTGTAATAATATTAATAAGGTCAGCTTTTACATCTTGACTACCTTGTACCAAAAAGGCAAAAGAGAGATTCATAGCAAACAAAGGTTTAATTTCTGTAAGTATGTCCACACCAATACTTTTAGCCAGGTCAATAGCTAACCTCATATTGGTATAATCACCCGTTTCTATAAGTTGGAGTACCTTCTCAATTTCTTTGGGATATGCAGAAGCCATGTTTGTGAATTCTTGTTATTTGAAATAATCCAAGTACCATACAGTTTGATAGTAGTTACTTTTGAAAAAGTAATAATAATCTCCACAAAGGCTCCAGTATTAAACCTAAAAGAAGAATTATCAGCATGAGCGGAATAAACAGTATCCGAATTAAATCACTTGTGGTTGGAACCATAAAGCTGGCTAATAAAAATGCTCCACCTATACAGCCTACATTTCCGATTCCAGGAAGGCCGTCATCTCTTTGAGGAGTTTCCTTAGCTGATTTAGCTAAGGATGCTATTGCCCTTAATGTATAACTTTTACTACCTTCAACTTTTGGTAATACCAATTCTGGAAGCGTGAAAAATGATAGAACTAGTGTTAAAAATAACTTGATGGTATATATTACTAATGTAATAGGGGATAGAATTATAGAAGATAAAAATAAAAGAAAGACTGTAATAAAATAGTCTAAAGAAGTTGTTGGATTTTTTCTGTAGAAAATAGAATTAGTGAACTGTGCAGCAGCAATTATTAATCTAAAAGGTGATCCAAATGGATTCTCTATTGCTTTAGGGTTTGTTCGTTGTGCTAGTGCTAATCTCCAATGATTCTGGGGGGATAAGCCTTTAACTTCAAATTCTAGACCTGCTCTTATATTTAGAAGATTGTTGAGTGGAGGTTTATTTAAGGAGGTATATCCCAGTTCAGGTAGTTGCAGCAGGGTTTTAGGAATATTAATATTGGGTTTGCCAGTATGTAAGGTAAGCGATATTAACTTTTCTAGAGCTAATAGCTCTTGGGGTAAGGTTGTTAAGTTAGGATGCTCAATCCATAATAATTCTAAGCTTTTTAGATTGCCTAAGTTTTTGGGAACCTCAAATGTAAATGGGGTTTTATTGGTACATTCCTCAAAAATTGTTAATTGTTCAAGTCCTTGAGCATTTAAACCATTAGTTGCAGCCTCTGTTAATGGCCAAACTTTAGCATTTTTGATTATTAATTTTTTAAGATGCAACCCCTGAAAATCAAAACGTATTTTTTGCCCATTAGTGTCAATAATCAACTTATTAAGGTTTTGAAAAAAAACTAAACCATCTATGTTATTATTCTCAGGAGATAAGGTAAGAAAGATGTTGTCTTTTAGCAAAATATTGCTAAGACCCTTTTCTAAATTAGGATTATCTCTTGACCACTCCCTAAGGTATCCATTCATAGGAAACAAAGGTCTGATCTCTTCCAGAATATCAATACCCATTTTTTTAGCAAGCGTTATTGCTGAGGTGACATCACTAGGATACCCTGTTTTTATTAGCTTTAATACTGCTTCAAAGTCTTTAGATTGCTTCTTCTTCATAGTTTAATCCTTAAAATAATCCAAGTACCATGCTGTTTGATGGTGATCTATGGCTGTAGTGTTTATTTTGTGTGCAGGATTCAGTTTTTGTGTAAGCAATTCCAAGGTTGCATAATCTCGCTGACTGATTACTTTTATCCCCTTCCGAATGAGTAAAGCGGCACAAACACCAGGCCCTTTTTGGTAATTTTGAGGTGCTATAGTTCTATCGCCTAAATAGATGGTTTGTGTACCACAAGCGCCACTAATATCTAGCATAATAGCCAGTTGTACTTGCTGTTGTTGAGCGACTTCAAGCATTTTCTGAGCAGCATCTAGCATAGCCCTAGTCCAATCCTCACCATTAGTAGCTAAAACCTTAGCTTTTCCATCCAAAACATCAAAACCATTGCCACCATGTATATCACTCAGCAGGCGAGGAGTGCCCTTTGCATAGTGCTCTGGGCAAAAAGGGAATGCTTTGACCTTTGGGTGTTTTACAATCTGATAGATATGATCATAGGCCAGTTCTGTATTCTCATAAGTACAGACATTACCAGCTAAACAGCCACTAAACAAGATTCGCAAAGGTATTTCTTGGCTAGGTTGAGGAAGCTGTTCAAAATAAGTGTGGGTTGGGAGATGTTGGGGGGACATGGGGTTTATTCTTTTTGTGAAGATGAATTAGATTGAATTATTTGGGTAGAAATATAGTCCTTTATGATTATAGGATTTTTTAGGTTATAAATAGCTGCAGTCTTTTGTTGATCCTTTTTGATATAGCTAATTTTTAGACAGGTACTAAGATGCTTAAGTGATAACATAGTATGAAAAGGAATGCTTGTGAAATTCTTGTTTTCTAGTATTAGAAGGCTTTTTTTGTTACAGCATAGAAGATAATATTATTTCTTCTTTTTATTTTCTGTTTAGCAGCATGAAAATATAAAAAAGGAGCAGATACGATTGATATTACGGGCCAAATAAGGCCAAACAGAAAAGCTTGAGATAGTTTTTTGTCAAATTCCCCATGTGATGCAGATAAAAAGAGAAAACTCATAAATAGAGTTAGACCTATTATTATAAAAAATATAACCCAAGTAGATTTACCCTTGAAGGGTTTTGGATAAGCAGAAGTATGAACAAAAGGATCTTTAATAGAGCAATGTTCTCTAAATTTTTTAACTATCTTTTTATTTACTTCAAAACCTATCATAGAAGTTATTTTCAATAAAAATAATATTGATTATGAGTTTTAATAGGTAATAATTTTGTTGTCTGAACAGTTCTATTTTATTCTTTTAATTCAAAAGTAATTGGTTTTAGATAATACTCCATTACTAATCGAATAGGAGCATTATTTCGAGCATAAATAACTGTACGTTTACGGTTGGCAATAAGTGTAACTTCGCCTAAGGCAAATCCAGCTAAGTGATTTGCTTGGATAGGAATTTTAGTGCCTTGAGAAGTACCTACATGATTAATTGTTAGTGTTTTTCCTTTACTATCTGTAAGAATGAATGTCATAGCATCCATTTTATCTAAAACAGCACCTTCCCATATCAATAGGCCACCTTTCCGTTGACTAATTTCTGAACCTATTTTAAAATCGTTGAATTCTGCTAGACCTATAGTGTCTGCATATTTAGTCCCATCAGTATCTTTATATCTAAAAATATAACGCTTTTCTAGAGGTACACGATCATCTAAGAAGCGATATTGTTGACCTATTTTAGGCAATTTAGCTATACGCATAGGCTCATGGTTTAGAGTTACACCTCCTGGAATTTCGATACTGGTAGAATCTGATTTGAAAGTAGCTTTTGCTTCTACTTCTAGTTTTGCCACCATATAGCGTAGATAATAATTGATCTGTGAGATTGCTAATTTCTCTTTGTTTGGTTGAGTAGTAGTAGTGCCATTGTTGTTGCAGGCGCTAAGGCTAAATAAGCTTAGGCAGATGCTCCAGAAAAAAATATTCTTCATTCTAACTATTCGTTTTTATTGTCTGTTTTTTTAATTTCTTCTGATTGTGTATTAATCCAATTTCTTATCTGACTAGGGTTGCCAGTTTGGGCTTGAGTGCTATCATAGTAGCTATTCAAATTTTCTTGTTGAGCAGGATCTAATCCTAAGTTTTCTAGGGTTCTTAATTCTTGTTCTAAGGAATCCCATACTGTCCATCTAGGAGCAGATTTTCCCATTACCTCTATTGTTTCTATAACTTGAGATTCTCCTTCCTCATTTTCAAAGAAAGAACAACTCGAAAAACCTATCATTGCTAAAACTGACATGCACCAATACTTAATATTAGCTGACCATGATTGAGGCTTCTTGGATATTCTTTGCTCCGTTTTTTTTATGCAAATATTACCTTTATGTTCTATATAGGCAGACCAAAAATCTTCGGGTGCAAGTCTATCAAAATCATAAACAAATTGATTACAACTAGCACAAAAACGACAAGTATCATTTACTTCTTCAAACTCTTCATAGTTCTTGTAGCAAGGGTCTAGGATATCAACTTGAATGGGATTTTGTTGCCTTTTTTCCATGAATTAATTATTTAATTTAGCATGAAATTGCATTTTGAAAGCACTAAAATACGATATCTAAGGATAAAAGAGAAGCTATTCTAATCCAATTCACTATTTAGAGCGTAAGCTGTTTCTACCAAATCTCTGTAATGACCACCTTCTATTTTTAGAAGATTTTGGTGAGAACCAATTTCAGCAACTTCTCCTTGGTGCAATACCATTATCTTATCCGCATGTTGAATAGTAGAAAGTCGGTGTGCAATAATAATAGAGGTACGCTTAGAGATTAGGCGCTCTATAGCATACTGAATAATGCCTTCTGTTTCTGGATCAATGGCAGATGTAGCCTCGTCTAAAATCAAGATGTCGGGATCAAATACTAGAGCTCGAACAAAGGAAATTAATTGCCGTTGTCCCATCGATAGTGTTGCGCCACGTTCCATTACTTGATAGTCATAGCCACCTGGCAACTGCTGTATAAATCGATCTGCTCCAATTAGTTTGGCAGCACTAATCACTTGTTCTCTTGATATAGACTTATCTTTTAGTGTAATGTTGTCAAGCACAGAACCTGAAAATAGAAATACATCTTGTAATACAATAGCTATACGACTACGGAGACTGAGTAGTTCATACTCTTGGATAGGAGTATCGTCAATCAATATTTGTCCCTTATGGACTTCATAAAATCGGTTAAGGATATTAATAATAGTACTTTTACCAGCTCCAGTGCCTCCTACAATTGCCAAGGTTTTGCCTTGATTCAGTTCAAAATTGACATTCTTAAGAATCCAATTGTCTATATCCTCAACTGCTGCATTTTGGTCATAAGAAAAGTAAACATCCTTGAATTTAATATCTCCTTTGAGTTTAGTTGCTTGGAGTTGACCTTTATTTTTGATCATACTCTTGTCATCCAATACCTCAAATACACGATTAGCAGCGACTAACCCCATTTGTAAGGAGTTAAATTTGTCTGCCAACATACGGACGGGACGAAACAACATTCCTAGATATAAAGGAAAAGCAACCAAGGTACCTATGGTTACATCATTACTAATAACACCTTTGGCGCCATACCATACCATTAGTCCTAATGAAGAGGCGGATAGAATTTCGACCATAGGAAAAAATAAGGCATAATAGAATATAGAATCTAAGTTAGCTTTGGTATAAGCTTTATTGATAGATTGGAAACCTTGGAGTTCTTTTTCTTCGGCATTAAAAATCTGCACAATGCGCATTCCTGTTATTCGTTCTTGCAGAAATGCATTCATATTGGAGAGTTGTGTGCGCACAACTTGGTAAGCTTTTTTGACTGCTTCCTTAAACCAATAGGTCGCCAAAATTAGGAGTGGTAAGGTGATTAGGCAAACTAAAGTCAGTGACCAACTAGTGTATAGCATAATACTCAATACAAAAATAAGGGTAAGAACATCTGCTACAATAGTGATAACACCCTGCGAAAAAACAGTGTTGATCGTTTCTATATCGTTGATTGTTCGGGTAGTGGATGTACCAATAGGAGTGTTGTCGAAGTAGGTGAGGCGAAGTTTATTGATATGTTTGAATACTCGCACACGCAAGTCTCTAATGACCGATTGCCCTAACCAGCTTGTGGAGTATGAAAACATGTAGAACAATACTCCTTGCAAAAGCAAAACACAAACTAATAAAATGATCATAACCCCAATGCCTTCACCTTGACTTTGTATGATACAATCATCTACAGTTCGTTGTACTAAATAGGGTCTTAGCACAGCTACAGGAGCTAATATGATGGATAGACTTGCCGCAAAAGCAAAGATGCTGCGGTAAGGGTGAGCTAAACCAAAAACGCGTTTTATTAAACCCCAGTCTGCATATTTTTTGGGCTGTTCACTCAACCTTTTATGATGTTTTATTTTTTTAATGGTTCTTCTTTTGGTACTACTTCTACTATTTCATCATAAACACGTAGTGCACGCAAAAGTTCGAATTCTTTTCGACTTTTGCATTTAAGCATTAGGCCAATGAAGTCTCTGTCTTCAAGTTCATTAACAAAGTCCATTTTTAGAACTTCTGTAATTGCCCAATCTCCTACAGGTGTTCCATTATTGAGTACAATCTGCACCTGCATTCCTTCAGAGATACGCCCTTTTTTTAAGACCTGCCCGAGCAAAACAATCTCTAATTTTTTTAAGAAGCCATATACTACTCTAACTTTGAACTGTGCTGCCTTTTTCATTTTGGGTAATTTTATACATGTTAACTCTCTCAAAACGCTTAAATATACACAGATAATCAAAAATAATTGAATTAAGTAGCTAGGAATACATTATGGCTAAGATGTTTTTGGCTTAGAAGCTATTTTTTTGATAAAAAAAGGCCATTGACCAATAAATAGCCAATGACCAATATCTTATCTTTATAGATAAAAAAATCTACTAGTGAGCTTCAGGAGCTGCAGTTGTTAGAGCGATTTTAATACCCATGTTATCATTAATCATCATATCACCAACCTTACTAGATTTGTATACAATACCCCATTGAGTTCTGTCAATAGTGAACTGAGGAGTAGTTGCTTTCAATACGTTGTTTTCGTAAGTTACAGCTGCTGGTAATTCAACATATTTAGTGCTGTCTTTCAATGTTAGGTTTCCTCCAATTACGTGAGTTTGGCCATTCTCGCCAGCTTCTTCTTTTACTTCAGTAATTTCAAATTTACCTTCTGGATGCTTAGTTACTTCAAAGAAGTCATTATCACGCAAGTGACCTTCTAAGTCAGTTTTATCTTTACCTTCTAGGTCAGTTACCTCAATTGATGTCATGTCCAAAACAAATGAACCACCAACTAATTTCTCACCTTCCATTTGTAGTTCACCACTTTTTAGCTTCATAGTTCCGCTATGTTCACCAGCAGTTTTAGTTCCAATCCACTCTACTAAACTAGCTCCTGCATCAGCTTGAAGTGATACTGTAGTTGGTGCAGGTGGAGTATCTACATTTTCTTTAGCATCTTGAGCATCAACTTTTTCTCCTTCGGGAGCAGAACTACATGCTACAAAATAACTAGCTATAGCAAATACAAATAGAGTTTGAAATAATGTTTTCATAAGAATATTAAATTAAATAATGTTATTACAAATAATGTCTATACAATTAATGCTGCAAATATATAATTTTTTGTGCGAATAAAACAAGTATCAGCTATAAAAGTTTGCATAAATTTTAACCTAAAAAGGCAGAATACATCCAAACTAATTTTTCTTGTTCTCTAATATAGTCACTCATTAGTGCATTAGTGCCTTCGTCGTTTGCATCACCAGCTAACTCTAAGATAGCACGTTGTTTTATAATAATAGTCTGAAAGCTTGCTAAAATGTTGTTTAGTGCTTTATTCCCATCAGAGATATTACGTGCTTCTTCTATTGATGATTGCTGAAGATAGTCTGAATAAGCATGTGTAGGAGTGTGCCCCAATGTAAGGATACGTTCTGCCAATTCATCAATTTTTAGAAATAGATTATCATAAAGCTCTTCAAACTTGACATGGAGTTCAAAAAACTTATCACCCTTTATGTTCCAATGTAAACCACGAACATTCATATAAAATATACTATAGTTAGCCAAAAGCTCATTGAGTTGAATTGCTAGGTTAGTGGTTTTTTCCTTGTTTAAACCAATTGCATTTAGAGTTTGCATATATTGTTCTTTTGTAGATGAATAATTTGTTGTAATTGCTTGAGCAAAGATACTACAGAATAACAATAGTTTTTGTCTAATTGTTTTATGGTTGAATAGTTTTTGACAATAATGGTGTGGCTAATAAAAAAAACCACTTCAATATGAAGTGGTTTTGTATTGATATATATTTCTTATTTTCTATCCTTATTTAAGCTAAGCGGCTTAAAGCGTTTTTTAGCAGTTCCTTGAGATGATTTTTTACCATCTATACTTTTGGTAGCATGAGGAACCAATTTTAAGCGTTCTTTACTGATCAGCTTGCCAGTTGTGATGCACACACCATAAGTTTTGTTTTTGATACGAACTAAAGCGTGCTCTAAGTTTCTAACAAATTTTTGTTGACGTGAGGCTAACTTACTGATGTGCTCTCTTTGCCAGTTAGATGCTCCATCATCAAAAGTTCCTGCTCTATTCTCGTCACCACTATTGTTTAAGTCAGATAATTGACCTTGTAATTCTTCCAAAAGCTCTTTAGCTACTACAAGTTTTTCTTTTAGCATTTCATCAAACTCTGCTAGATCTTCATCACTATATCGTTGTCTGGATTGGTTATCATTAATATTCATAGACGTTTTTTTATTAAAAAATGTTGTTGGGAATTAATTAGTATTCTAATTGGTGATTTGATTAATTTCTATTTTATGAATTATTTCAACGAACGCATAAAATTTACAAAAGTTTCAATAATCGAGCATAAATTTTGCAAAAAAAACAATAAGACAAATAAAAAATGAGATAAATTTTAATTTTGCAGTGTATTATACTTTGATTGTCAATATTTTTAGTATTTAATTTTAAACAGTTTCTAATTCTTTATCACAAAACTCAAAAAAGTTATTCAAACGGGTTAGTGTTTCGTTCTTACCTAAAAGGGCCATGATACCATCTAGTTCAGGTCCACCTCCTTTTCCTGAAATAGCATATCTTAAAATGGGTAAGATCAAACGTTTTTCAAAACCATTTTGTTCAATACTCTTTTCTAGTTCTGTTTTTATATTATCAGCTTCGAAACTATCTATAGAAGACAACATTGTTTTCAATGTTTGACAAGATTCTTTAGAATCTGCCCATTTATTGAATACTTTCTTGCGCAAGTTTTTACCTTCTTTTTCTTTGAGTGCTTCCAAATCTAGGGATTGGAAAAGGAAAGCACTTTGTTCATGAAATTCAGGTAAAAAGTTAACTCGTTGCTTCAGCAATTGGGCAACCCCCAATAAAGCTTCTTCTGACAAGTCTTGTTCTTTATCTTTAAATATAGGACGAATGAATTCCAATAAGGTTGCATTCTCACTATTTATAATATACTGTTGGTTGTACCATTTTGCTTTTTCGTAGTTGAATTGAGCCCCAGATTTGCTTACTCTTGCAAACGAAAACTTTTGAACTAATTCATCTAGGGTGAATAACTCTTGTTCATCACCAGAGTTCCAACCCAATAAGGCCAATAGATTGAGTACTGCTGATGGCAAAAAGCCCCATTCTCTAAATCCTTTGAAGTTATCATCAGCAGTAGCCCCATTCCAATCTAATGGGAATACAGGCATACCTAGACGATCTCCATCACGCTTACTCAATTTACCTTTCATTGCACTTTTCAAAAATGCTTTGATGTTGGCATTTAGTTTTGGTTCGCCATCTTCCTGTTTCAGGTGGTTCGCCAAATTCTTAATATCTTGCAATATAGTACGAATTGTTCCTTCTATCTTAGGGGCTTTATTTTCAGTTTCAGGATATTTCTTTACAAATTCTTTTGTGAATTTATCTGTAAAGGTATTGACAGTACGCTTACTTATATAAGTAGTCGGCTCTGGTTTGAGTATTAGTGGAAGGTGTGCAAATTTAGGCATATCAGCTTTCCAACCCAATGCTTCGTACAAGAGTACATGTATAGGTGTGCTTGGCAACCATTCTTCTCCACGAATCACATGCGAAATCTTCATGTGATAATCATCCACAATATTGGCTAAGTGATAAGTAGGCATACCATCTGCCTTGAGCATGACTTTGTCATCTAGTTCTGTAGAGTTAAAAGTAATTTGGCCACGAACCTCATCATCAAAAATCACTAAACCATAATCTAAAGGCACCATCAAGCGAACAACATAAGGTACACCATCTGCGATCTTCTGTTTCCATGCAGCTTCTGGCATAGAAAGAGAGTTGTTCATGTCTAGGCGAGTACTTGCATCGTATTTAAATACTTGACCTTGAGCTTCTAGTTTAGCACGCTTTTGAGTAAGTTCATCTTCTGTGTCAAAAGCATAATAACCCCAACCGTTTTCAATAAGCTTTTCGGCAAATTCACCATACATAGCTTTTCGCTCCGATTGGCGATAAGGACCATATTCTCCACCTTTGGCAGGACTTTCGTCAAATTCTAATCCCAACCATTCCAATGCTTCTATTATATAAGCTTCTGCACCAGGCACATAGCGTTTTTGGTCAGTATCCTCTATTCTTAGTATAAAGGTGCCACCTTGTTGGCGAGCAAAAAGATAGTTATATAATGCGGTACGGACGCCTCCTATATGTAAGGCTCCTGTTGGGCTAGGTGCAAAACGCACACGAATGGCTCCACTCATAAGGTATGATAAACTTTATTAAGATTTATAGTTTTATACTGAAATCGGGGGCAAAGGTAAGCATTAAATTGCAAAATTCCTAAAAGAATAGTACAAATGCAATATTTTAATTCTTTTCTTAGAAGAAAATTAATTGAGACATTATCTAATATGCTGATCTAACTACTGAATCAGCTTACCTAATAGAACAAGCATATTAATTTCTGTATTCTTTGCACTCAAAAATGCATTTTGAGCAGCATTAATACTTCGTATGTAGTTGGTTTGGATTGTACGGAAGTCAAAAAAGTTGAGGGTGTTGCCCAAAAAACGTTCTGAAGCGATAGTTCTGTTCTTTTGAGCATTGTTAACCAACTGAAGGGATAAGTCCAATATTTGCTTCTGACGGTTGTATTGTTCTACCAAAACAGCCAATTGATTGAGCAATTGACGTTCTAGGTCTTTGGTGCTCAATTCAGCTATTTCTTGTTGTACTTTGGCATTCTTGATACTTCTACGCACCTTCCCTCCATTATATATATTATAACTCAATCCAAAATTGATATAACCATTGAAGGTTGTTCCAGCTTGCCACGCATCTGAGATCTGTGGTGTTTTTCCACTTACTTGCGAAATATTGAGCTGATCAGATATACCTGCATTCATCGCTAAGCGAGGGTAGAGATTACTTTTTTGGAATTCAATATTATTTTTAGCAATCAACTCTTTTACCTTTTCGTTTTTGATCTGCTGGTTATTATCTAAAAGCTCATTTTTGAGTGTTTCAAAATCATAATCAACCAATTGATAATTTAAGGTGTCTGCAGGAACAGCGATATCATCTAATCCGCTAGTTTTGCCCATAGCCAAAAGCAAGTTTTGAAGAGCCATCTCATAAGCCAACTGTTGAGACTGCCAAACTATAGAATCATTCAAATAAGCATCTTGTACTTGTAATATATCAAAAGTAGTAGCCTGTCCATATTCCTTTCTAGTTTCAGTGTAACTGATTTTATCTCTAGAAAACTGCAAAACTTCAGCTTGCATTGCCAAACGGGATTTTTGAACTATAGCATTATGGTAGGCTAAGGTTACTTGCTGTACAATGTTTTCTATAATCAATTTTGCATTGCCTTCACTTTGTTTTTCAAGCAAGTCAAAACGACTTTTATTGATACGTACTTTAAAACCATCAAAAAGCGTCCAAGCCAAATCTAAAGTGGCTGTACCACCTGTTCCTAATATTTGAGCACCATTTAGGAAAGACGTAGGATTATTAATATTACTATAGGTGTTCTGAGGGTTTACACTCAAAGTAATGCTCGGAAAGCGTCCAGCTTCGCCATAGTTGTTGTTGTTTTGGGCAATAGTGGTATTTTTATTCGCAATTTTTACCTGATAAGAGGCGTTGAGTGCTTCTTCTATGGCTTGCGGAAGTGTAATTAGGTCTTGTGCTTGTGCAGCAAATGCACTAAATAATATCAGAATAATCCAGAAATAACGCATAGTAAATTAGTGATGTCTAATGCTATAATTTTATCAATATACTTCTCTAAACATGATCTGTGTTTATAAGTTGTACAAAGGTATCAATTGTTTCTAAATTTAATGGATGTTATTTTGATAAATGGAAGGTGTCGATTTGTTGCATTAGCGAATCTTTGTAAGCATAGACTATATTAGGGTTTTGTTTATTTTCTTTTAATTCTACGTATTTTATTGGAATAAGCTCCTTCGCTGTACCATCTAAACTCAAGAATCCCCATAAATCATCCTTACACACAAAAGCATAGCCTGCTTTAGAGACACTAGCCCAGTCGTATTCGAGAGGTATTATAATCTTGTTTTTAGGGGTAACAATGCCATATGTTGTTCTACTATTCCTAACCTCTAGATATTTTAAGGTGTTATTGTTGACCACGTGAAGGTCCATGTAGCTGTATAAAAAGGGAAAAATAACCTCTCCAGTAGAATCAAGGAGTCCTGTTTTATCTCCTTTTTTAGCAATGAAAAAGGGAGTTTCATAATCCTGATATAAAGAATTATAAACTAAAGGGATAACAACACGACCATTAGTATCTATTGCACCTATTTTGTTGTTTTTGGTGACTAATGCTCTACCGTTTTCAAAGAAATCAATCTTGTCATAAGGCATTGCCAAAATCTTTTGAGCCTTACCACTGTAGATCTGGTCTAGTGTAACACATTTTTTAGTGTTTTTATTTTTAATGGTAAATTTACCATTCTCCCAAAGGTCATAAACTTCATCATACTTAAATGGTAGTAAAACATTATTATTCTTATCTATAATACCCCATTTATCACCTTTTTTTACACAACCAACACCTTTGAAAAAGCCTTGATAGCTATCATAAACAAGAGGAATAACTTCTTCTCCTTGCTCATTGAGGAAACCACATTTTTCATCAATTCGAACACCAACCAAACCTTCACTGAAGGTACTTATCCAATCATATTTGAATTCTGTTAGATGCTTTCCATCGTAGCGAGTTAGAGCCATCTTGTCACTAGCTTTTGCTACAGCAAAACCATATTTGAAATTGAATAAAGAATCTACCTTTAATCGACACAACTCTCCTTTATCTTGCGAAGCAAACCCCCAACTGCTATCCTGTAGGTACATAAACAAAACCTCTTTCTTTTCAGGAGTTTTGAAGCGAGCCCATAATTTGTCATATTTCACGGCTAAAACCTCTTTGCCATCTTTATGAATAATTCCTTTTAGGCCATTCTTTTCTACAAATGCATAACCATGTTCAAAGGTGGAGGCCTTATAATACTTACAGTCAATAACAAGGGTTGAATCTGTATCTATAAAACCCCAAAGAGTATCTTGATCTACAAAACGACGAACTAAGCGTCTGTTATGGAAAAACTGTTCTAATATTCGGTCTCTAGATTGCCCTTTTCCTCCAGAGTACATAACAAATTCAGCAGTAGGAGAGTCGTTATCATACACATTAAGTTCATAATCCCTGACAACAGGAGTAGGTTCTTCTGGTGGTGTGTTAGTACAGCTTGTATAAAGTAAAATAAAGACTATACTTAGAGTGATGTATTTCAACATAATCAAGGATGTTTTTGGATTTGGCTAAAACAGAATATTAAGGAGGTCGTTCTTCTATAGACCAATTCTAAGTATTTTTTTATTTTTGAAAAAGAGAAAGGCCTAGAGCTTAATATAAAAACAATTATCTAATGATAATAGAGAATGAGCCAATAGTAAGTTTTTTTATTTTTGTGTATAGAATTAGCATTAAAAACTAAAAAAGTGCTGTGGTATTTAGTTTGAAAACTATATTTTTGAAGTCGCTAGATACTTAATCTAGTACTTTTCTTGAAAAAGAAATTAAAAAAATATGAAAAGACGTGACCTTTTTAATTAAAGAGCGTCTTAATAGCATAAATCATAAGGAACAAGTCCTACAATATGATTTCAGCTATAAAAATTTCATAGCTTAGGTTTGATTGGGGTAATCAATCGTTTGGGTCAGTTCCAATTTTGGGGGAAGAACTGACCCTTTTTTATGTCCCTACTCAAAATTATCTATACTGTGTAGGTGTTTTACCTGTCCATCTTTTCAAGGCTCGCCCAAATGCACTTACCTCATTGTAGCCCAACAAAAAACTAATTTCTTTTACCGGAATAGTGCTGTCTTGCAAATATTCTAAGGCTAAGTTTTTGCGTATTTCATCTAATATATTCTGAAAACTAGTATCCTCTGCTTTTAGTTTCCGTTGCAATGTTCGTGTGCTCATATTTAGAGTGCGAGCAATATCTTCTATTTGAGGTAAGGCCAAGTTGCTTTGCCTCAATATAGCTTGTTCTACATTTTTAGAAAAGGAGAGTGGTTTTTCTAATAAGCTTATTTGTTTTTGAGCATATTGCTCCAATATTTTTAGGAGGTCATAGTTTGCCAATAATATTTTTTGAATTAACACATTTTTATCAAAGCGAATAAGATATTGTTTAGCCTCAAAATGGATTGGGCAAGAAAATACCTGTTTGTACATTGAGAGTTGTTCAGGCTCTGGATAAGTAAACTGGACTAAAAGAGGTTGAGCCTGCTCTAAAGTCAATAATTGATATTCTCTCAAGCTGAAAACCATTGCCCAATCCAACGATTGTTGCAGAGCTGTAGGATAAAGCCTTTTGCAATCAGGAGAAGGTATAAAAACCAAATCTGCATAATTGCCATGAATCTGAAGCTCTGCTTTAAAAGCTGAGGTTAACAAATTGAGATAAATACAAGCATTTTCAAGTGCATGCTGAATAGTAGAGCTGTGTTGTATAAGCTCTCCCACTATGCCCAATGCTGAAAAGCCACTATCTTCTCCTATATGCAAACCCAAATAGGCATCACCACTTGCCAGAATAGCCTCTTTCCAAAAAGATTCTAACTCTACTAACTCAATTTTATTTAATTCTTGCAGGGAAATACCACTACGTTCACAAACCTTATGGATATCAACTCCCTGTAGTTGTAAAAACTGACTAATGTGTATAACTGCTGCGCCTTGACCGATTGATGTATTCATACTAGAAAGATATAAAGAAAAGTATATCTATAATAGAAACTGATGGATAATTAGTATCTTAAAATAGATGTATTTTTAGTATTGAAACTAGTAAAATTAAATTAGCATGATTTGGACATTGGAGGAAATAAAAAAGGTGTTGGATAGATATGATCATGGAGATGTGTTGAGTGTAGAGCGAATGTCTAAAGGCTTTGCAAATATTAATTATAAAGTAGTTTGTGTCCAACAAACAGTCCTGTTTAAGAATTACTTTGATAATAATCCTACTCAAATAAATTATGAAATCAAGGTCTTACAGAAACTCAAAAAATCTGGTATCCCTTGTGCAACTCCTCTTAGTAATAGTAATGGTAAATATCTAGAAAAGACAGATAAAGGAATTGTGATTTTGTATGAGTTCATAGAAGGTGAAGAACCAGAACTCAATACTAATAATGTAGCTGAAATAGCAAAGGCTATGGCTCAAATGCACAATATCCAAGATTTGGAAGAGTTGGTGCATACTAATCAATATAGCTTAGACTTTGGTTTGCAGGTCTTAGCTCAATATCCTCACAAAAAAGAAGAGTTTCCAGAGATTTGTAGTTATGTAGAATCAGAAATGAAGCATCTGGATGAAGCAATAAAAATTCCTTTGCCCAAAGGTATTGTGCATTGTGATATTTTTACAGATAATACTCTTTTTCGAAATGGAAAACTATTAGCTATTTTAGATTTTGAGACTGTTTGTACAGATCATTGTTTGATTGATATTGGTACAGCTGTTAATGGATTTTGTTATGTTAATAATGAGTTAGATACTCAATTATTAGAGGTGCTTTTGGAGCATTATCAGAAGGTTAGAAGGTTAGAGTTGCTAGAGAAAGAATTAGTCTATTATTATATCCGTTGGGGAATATACACTATAGTTTCTTGGCATCTTTCTAGGCTCTTTGCCTCTTTTACTGAAAATCGACACTATCGTGTCCAAGAGCTTATTAGCCGTGTCAAAATACTAGATGAAAAGAAAGAAGTTTTAGAGGGGTTAATCAAAAGAATTTAAATTGGCGCCAAATGGTAAGTCAATGGCGCAAAAAGGTAATAGTACCTGCCCTCCAATAACCTACATTTGTATTGTACTTAATTTAGATTATTAACAACTAAAATATAAGACAATGACAAATGCAAAATTTTTGAAAAATGCCTTGTTGGGCAACGCCTTGTTTTCCATAGTTTCAGGACTCCTTATCGTAATAGAAAGTAATTATTTGCAAGAACTCTTCGGGATAACCTTTCCTTTTTGGCTGATTGGCGCTGGATTATTGCCTTTTGCAGCATGGATTTTATGGATTGTTCGCCAAGAAAAGATAGACCAAAAACAAACCAAAGCCGTAATTTTAGCAGATATAATGTGGGTAGGAGGGAGTATAGCTCTATTGCTAATGAACTTAGGCATAACTAATATAGGTAATTGGATTATAGGGGGATTGGCTATAGTTGTAGCCGATTTTGCCCTATTACAGAGTATTGGATTGCGCAAAATTAAGCAAGGATAGTTGTAGAATGAAAAAAAACGTATTAGTTTTTTCTATCTAGGTATCCTAGGCTTTTAGGAATATCCTATTGAATAAGTGACTGGAATTGTTGTTTTTTGCTGATAATAACGTTTTTAGGTGTTATTTTGAAGGAGAAGGAAGGAGAATAATTGATTGGAGTCGATAAAGTTATATATGAAGTTATTTGAATATTAACAATGATTAATATAGCTTTATAGACATTTTTTCCAAAAATGTACAATTCTAATTTTTTATAACCTTAAAAAACATCTTTTTATGATGAACAAAATTACTTTTATCACTCTTACACTTTTTGTGTTAGGGTGTATAACAAAAGGTAATGCTCAAATTACCTTACCTTTTGTTGAAGATTTTGAGAGTGCCACAGTAGGTACATATCAAACAAACCAAACGCCTATTCCAGGTTTAAGCTATTGGTCTTATGAGACCAATGGACCAACAGGACGCTTACGGACTTCTGCAGGTGCAGGCTTTGCTAACTCAGGAACTAATGCTATTACATTAGATGCCGACCCTAGTGGAGCAGTTATTATTAATTACCTTATTGGTGAGTTTGATATGACTAATTATATAGGATCTTCTACGCCTATGTTATTAGATTTTGCATATAGCCATCATGGAGAGGAGAATAGTCCAAATGATAGCGTATGGGTTAGAGGTAGTAGTAGCGATGCTTGGATTGGAATATATGATTTGTATGCGAATCGTCCAGCATCTGGATCATATGCAAATGTGACTAAGATTGATCTAAGTGCAGCGTTAGCAAGTGGAGGCCAAGTGTTTTCAGCAACTACTCAAATCCGTTTTGGACAAGAAGATAATTTTCCAGCAACCTCTCCTACAGGCTCTGATGGATTCTCTTTTGATGATGTATCTATTTATTTAGACCTTCCTATGGCTATGCCTAGCTCTGCATCTATTTGTTCGGCAGGAGATTCTACAATGCTAACCGTATCTCTTGATTCTGGTTATGTTCATATGTGGTATGACTCTCTTTCTGGCGGAAATCTTTTAGCTACTGCTGATACACTATGGACTGGTCCTCTTGTAGGTGGAACAACCTATTTTGTTGCTGCTACAAGTCCTGGTAGTGCACAAAATGTTGGTATGTTAGACAATTCTGCAGGAGGAGGAAACTTTACCTTCATGCCTGATGGGTTAGCGTTTACCGTTAATCAGATGATTTCGATTGATAGTGTTACTGTTTATCCTAATGATACAGGAATTGTTTCTGTCCGAATTCTAGATGGAATAGGGGGAGCAGTAATTACCTCTGCTAATGTCTATGTAGAACCAGTAAGTGCAAATGCTCCTGTTCGTATTGCTCTAGGATTTAATCTTATGCCTGGAAACTATGCTATGGATGCTGATGGTACAACTACTAATGGTTTGCACAGAAATAATGGTGGAGCTGTTTATCCTTATTCATTACCTGAGGTAGATATTACTGGACCTATTAATGCACTTGGAGGATTCTATTATTTCTTTTACAACTGGCAAGTTTCACCTATCATTGTTGGCCCAAGAATTCCTGCTGATGTTACTGTAGATACTGTTACTGTAAATATTACAGGAATAGATGAATTCTGTTTAGGATCAAGCACAACACTTGATGCTGGTAATGCAGGTTCTACTATTCTTTGGAGTACTTCTGATACTACTCAGACAATTGATGTAACTATAGCTGGTGATTATTCTGTATTGGTGACTAATGCTAGTGGTTGTGTAGGAATGGATACACTAACTGTTACAAATCCTAGCCCAGCAATGGCTATGCCTAATGCTGTAGCACCTCTTTGCTCAGTGGGAGATTCTACAATGCTAACTGTATCTCTCGATTCTAGTTATACTCATATGTGGTATGACTCTCTTACTGGTGGAAATCTTTTGGCAACAGCTGATACCTTATGGACTGGTCCTCTTGGGGCAGCAACTACCTATTTTGTTGCGGCAGGAGCTCTTAGTACACAAAACGTTGGAAAACTAGATAACTCTGGTAGTGGAGGTAGTTATACTGCCTTTCAAGATGGTTTGGTATTTACTGTTTATGATATGATGATTATTGATAGTATGACTGTTTATCCTAATGATACAGGAGATGTTTCTATCCGAATATTAGATGGAGGGCTTGTTGTTGATTCTATTGGTGTTTATGTAGAACCAGTAAGTTCGGGTGCAGCTGTTCGTATTGCTGTAGGACTTAGCGTTATGCCTGGAAACTATACTATAGATGCTATAGGTACAACTACTAATGGTTTATTTAGAACAAATGGCGCAGCTGTTTATCCTTATACATTGCCTAGTGTAGAAATTACTGCAGCTATTAATGCACTTGGAGGGTTCTATTATTTCTTCTACAATTGGCAAGTTTCTGTAGGTTGTATTGGCCCAAGAACTCCTGTTAATGTTACTTTAGATCCTGTTAATGTAGCTATAGCAGGAATAGATAATTTCTGTGCAGGATCAAGCACAACACTTGATGCAGCTAATGCAGGTTCTACTATTCTTTGGAGTACAACTGAATCTACTCAGACGATCAATGTAACTACACCTGGCGATTATTCTGTAATAGTGACTAACGCTAGTAGTTGTGTAGGAATGGATACATTTACAGTTATAGAAAACCCTAATCCAACTGCTACAGATTCCGTGACGAATGTATTGTGTAATGGAGATAGTACAGGAACTGCAATGATTAATGCAACTGGAGCAGGGACTTTAGTTATAGATTGGGGGGGAATTAACCCTAGTATGTTACCAGTAGGTACATTTACTTATACCGTGACAGATAGCAACAGTTGTATACTTATGGATAGTGTGACTATTACAGAGGCTAGTGCAATTATTCCTGCTGCTACAGATAATGGAAATGGAACTGCTACTGCTTCTGCTACAGGAGGTACAGTTGCTGGAGCTTATTCTTTCTTATGGGATGCAAGCACAGGTGGTCAAACTACAGCTACAGCTACAGGTTTAACTTCTGGAACTTATTGTGCAACGATTACAGATGATAATGGTTGTTCTGATACAGCTTGTGTAACAATACTAATCACAGGTTTACAGGATGTTTCAAGTCAGGTAGGAAACTTTAAAGTATATCCTAATCCAACTACAGGTAATGTATTTGTAGAGCTTGATCTAGAAACTCAAACAGATGTACAGTTAGATATTTATAATACAACTGGCCAAAATGTAATGACTAGACAACTGAATGGACAAGCTGATCGTATTGAATTGAATATAGGTGACTTGCCAGCAGGTGTTTATCTAATGCGTTTTGCTGTTGAAAATGAGGTGACAACTAAGAAGTTGATTCTACAACGCTAAAATTATTAGTGTAGATTTAAATAAAAACCCCAAGCTGTTATCTAACAGTTTGGGGTTCTTTTTTTATTGGGTACAATATCTAATCATCTATATACTCATACTCAACACCTCGACTAGGCACCAACTTAACACCCAAAGACACTTCAAAAATAATATTGAAAACCTTTTGTGCAGGAAGTGATACCGGATTACCAAGGTAGTCTATCATCCCTGAGTTGCTAGCATCTACAGGAGGTGCTTCTATTTGTGGCCCAATGTCTGGACTAACACTCACTTCTAATACTAAATCTAAGGGAGATTTTTCGCCAGTATGCCATTCTATTCCCCCTCCAAACCAAATACCATAAGTAATCTTACGTACAGCAGCAATATATTGAGGCGTAACCAATTGACTTTTGACCGTATAGTCCATACGAAGCCCAATACCATAATAGGGTGAAAATTTACCTGTTTGGAAATAACCTTTTCCTAATACGGCTAAACCAATATTATGGAAAATATTGGGTGTAATATTATTTTGAAATGCTCGTCCCCAAGCTGATCCCTTACGATGGTAGCCCAATTGAGCTTGAAAACCGTAACGCATTTTAGGCCCTTTAGCCTTAGTTTTCCAACCGCCCATCCATTCCACAAACAAGTCTCCATGATAAGATATGATTGGAGTCATTTGTATTTTATTCCAAGCCTGTGAAGCTAGTGTAAATCCACCTTTAGCTCCAAAAGCAAAAGCTCCTATCCCATCCTCATCCTGTTCTTGGCTCCATGCATTGCTATTGAAAAGCAAAACAGATAATCCTATGATTAATAATCTATACATCATTAACTATTTAATCAGTACTTAAATACATTTAATGGGATAAAGAACGAAAATAATCAGCACATCTTCAAATTTTCAAATCAGCACATTAGATTAATGTTAGTACCAAAAAGCTTCACCAACTGCCAATTCTTTGAGTTTTCCTTGCAATTTTCCTTCTTTAGCCAACTGGCGAGTTTCCACAATGGGCTCACTAAGAGGCTCATTGCTCAAGTCATAGGTAGCATAATGCATAGGCACAAATGTGTTAGCACCCAATTGATTAAAACCTTCCACTGATTCTGTAGGATTGACATGGGCAAAGCTCATTATAAACTGAGGTTTGTAAGCACCAATTGGCATCAGAGCAATATCAGGCGCTCCCATAATCGTATTGATTTCTTTGAAATGGTCCCATTTTGCAGTATCTCCAGCAAAATAAATACGCTGCCCATTCGACTCTATCCAAAAACTACCCCAAAGCGTTTTGTTATAATCTCGAACTCCTCGTCTATTCCAATGTTTGGCAGGCAAATAAACAATTTTTAGGTCTTGTTCTGGAATATTATACTGTTGCCACCAACCTGCTTCTTGGTAAGATTTTATTTTTAATTTTTTGAGAATAGTATCTGTTTTAAGCCCTGCCAGAAAGTGTGCATCAGGGTTGTATTCTAATATTTGTTTTAGTGATTTTAGGTCTAAATGATCCCTGTGACCATGTGAAAGCAGAATGTAGTCAATTCCTTTCATTTCAGCATAGTCATAAGGTTTGGGACTTAGTCTAGGTATGAATGGAAGATCTTCTAGACAAGGATCAAGCAATAAGGAAACGCCATTAATTCGTATAAAAAAACTAGCATGGCCTAACCAAACAATGCAATCTTTATTACTATTAAAAACAAGTTCATCTTTAGTAATAGGTAGCCTAAAAGCACCTTTTTTTTCTTCTTTCTTTTGGGAACCTTGAGGGTTTTTGCTTAGCTGCCATTTCAAGACACTCTTCATGGGTACCTGTTTGATGTCGCCATCATTAGAGAAAATCCCTTTGACAAGTGTATTCCCTTTGTAATCTTCTCGGACAAAGGGTAAGTTTGGGTTGTGTGTTTGCATATACATGGGTTGAATGATTGTTGTTAGGGCAAACGCATCTAAATTTCTAAAGGAAATTTAGCTACTTATTACCAATGTTTATTGTTTGAATATTGAAAGTTTAATGTTTGTTAGCTACTCATTTACACCTATATTTTAGGAAAAAACTTATTTGAGCTTTTTATTGAACATTAACACATTTAGCCTTCAACATTTTAGCAAACGCATCTAAATTTTTAGATGTGTTTGTTCTGGGGGTTGCTGTTATTGAACAATCTATGCTAAACAAATGTTTCGTCTAAGTGCTTTTTGAATACTGCAATAATATAGCTAATTTAGCAAATACGGACAAAGAGCAGTTCATTTTAGTCATTAGGGCAGATCATAGAAAAGCCTATAAACAGCTATTAATTAAGAGAATTATGAAAAAAAGGACGTTTCTAAAAACGACAGGTATTTTGGCATTAGGCGCATTAGTTGCACCTTTAGCTTCTTGCAATGAACCTGCCACAACTGAAAATGAGCAGGAAAAAAATAAAGAATCAGAGAACACAGATATAACTCCTGTTAGTTTTGAGCTACCAAAATTGGAATATGGATTCGATGCTTTAGCTCCACATATAGATGCGCAAACGATGGAAATTCATCATGGTAAACACCATGCAGGATATACCAAGAAGTTTAATAAAGCATTAGAAGCTGCTAAGGTTTCTGGAAAATCTTTAGAAGAAATTCTAACAGGTTTGCAAGATAACGATGAGGATACCAACTTGCGTAATAATGGTGGGGGCTATTATAACCATAAGCTGTTTTGGAGCATAATGGGTCCTAATGCGGGAGGTCAACCTGAAGGCAAATTGGCAGAAGCAATTAATGGAACATTTGATTCTTATGAGAACTTTGCAACACAGTTCAAAGATGCTGCTGCTACACAGTTTGGTTCCGGATGGGCTTGGCTGTGTGTAGGTGAAGATGGTAAACTATTTGTGACATCTACTCCAAATCAAGATAATCCTCTAATGAAGGGGATTGCAGAAAAAGCAGGTACTCCAATTATGGGCTTAGATGTTTGGGAGCATGCGTACTACCTAAACTATCAAAACCGTAGAAAAGAATACATCAATGCATTTTTTAATGTAGTAAGATGGGATAAAGTAGCCGAAAACATGACGAAAGTCATTGGATAATATAGGCGTTTAGAATATTTTAAATGCAAAGGGGTAGGAGTGCTATTCTTTTGCATTTTTTACAAATCAAATATGACTACCTAGTCATATTTAGATGAGATTAAATATTGATAATTAACTTTTAAAACATAGAATTGATTTGCCAAAACAAACCTTTCTAAATCTTAGTACTGAAAAACAAGAAACATTTATTAATGCAGCATTAGCAGAGTTTGCTGTTAATGATTTTCAGAAGGCATCTATTAGTAAGATTGTCAAGAACCTGAAAATTGCTAAGGGGAGTGTGTACCAGTATTTTGAGAATAAGAAAGATTTATACCTCTATCTAATAGAAGTTGCAGCAAATAAGAAACGTCAGTATGTAATGCCATTGATGCAACGTAAGTTTAAAGACTTTTGGGAGCAATATGAGGCTATGTACCTTGAAGGCATTCGGTTCGATTTAGAGAATCCTCTACATAGTGGGTTTTTATATGCTATTTCTCAAGAGAGGTATAGTGAGGAACTTGGTAACTTGATGTTTGAATATAGAAAACAAGGTCTGGATGTAATGAAACAACTCATCCAACCAGAATGGGATGCAGGGCGTATCCGCCCCGATTTATCAGTAGACGCAATAGCTTATCATCTAATGCAATTATCTATGGGGGTTATGGATATGTTGGCATTTAAATATAATATTGATTTCCGAAAAAACTTGGAAGAGCATAAACCAATATTAGCCCTCAAAAAGGAGGAAGTAATGAACTCTGCTCGAGAAATGCTCAACATTATGAAATATGGAGTGTTGAAATAACTATCCCTGTATCTGTTCCAATAAGGGACGAGTATCCTCCTCTTGATGAGGAACATATGTTTCTTCTTCTGGCTTTTTGCGGAAGAATTTAAAGAATTGAATGATGGCCAAAAGTGTAGGTAAACCTGTAGCTACTGCAAAATAATACCAATAAATAGGATCTGTTTCTGGAATGTAATTAGGTAAGGTTAGATACATAAAGTATAGATAGCCAGCTATTAAACCCAGCCAAACCAAAAGCATCATCAGAACTAATAGAAAACGACCAACAGACCAAATTTTTTCGCCACGACTTGCTTTTCTTTTGTATTGTTTTCTTGCAAAGTCGCCCAACATCCTACGTAAATTGAGAAAGATAGGCATTGGGAAAAAATGAAAGACTAGGGCTGTAGTGATATACAATGACCCTGCCGTGATGGCACCCACTAAAAAAGCTTTGCTAGTAAGAAATACATCCATACAATTCCTTTGACTATTTGGTTTATTTATTCTAAATTTAGGAACTTACAATAAAGTTGTTCAAAACAACTTTAGTATAAATCTAACAAATTTTAATCAATTTAATGAAATTTAGAGGGCGCAAAGTCGATCATCGTTATATCTGGATTAGTTTAGGGCTATTTGCCTTATTAATTCGGTGGATATTTAGTTATGCCCCTCATTTTTGTGAAGCTGTGTATTCTAGAGGTTTATTTTTAGGTATACGTTGGCTAATTGATCACACTATAGCTTTATCTCCAGTTGCAACTGTTTACTTTTTGGTGCCGGCACTTGTCTTCTGGGGCATTTGGCGGATAGTGAAATTCGTAAAAAACAGAAAGTTTTACACTGGATTAGAACATGTAAAAGAGTTTTTCCTTTCCCTTTTTGGCTTTTTAGGTGGACTTATCTTCCTTTTTCTATTTATGTGGGGGTACAACTATGCAAGAGTTCCTTTAGAAGAACAAATGCATATAGATGCCTTGCCTTTAGACTTAGCTGCATTAAAGATAGAAGGTTCTTATATAAAGGATAAATGTATTGATATCCGAAAGCAAATACCTAACACAGACACTACTGCTATTGATGCTAGTTACTATCCAGATGATTTAGAGAATACCATGCGAGAGCTGCTTGAGGGAGTGTTGGACGAAGCTGGCTATCCTACTACAGGAAGTGTGCGAGGGCGTTTTATTAAGCCCAAAGGTATTTTGCTACGGTTTAGTGCATCTGGGGTTTATATGCCATTTACAGGAGAAGGGCATGTGGATGATGGCTTACATATTCTCCAAAAACCATTTACATTAGCACACGAACTGGCGCATGGTTATGGCTTTGGGGATGAGGCTATTTGCAATTTTCTAGGTTACTTAGCTTGTATTCGTTCCAATAATTTAGCGATTCAGTATTCTGGCTACTTGACTTATTGGCGTTATGTTTTTGGAGAGCTAAAAGCTTTAGATTATGATTATTATAAACCTGAACGTGCTACTATATCTAAAGGAATGCAGAATGATCTAAAGGCAGTGTATGCTACATATAGGCTTTATCCAGATCTTATTCCTAAGCTACAGCAAGCTGCTTATGATGTCTATTTGAAATCGCAGGGTGTAAAAGAAGGAGTTAAGAGTTATGACCGTATGGTTGTCTTGATAGCTGCTTGGCGTAAGAAGTAACTTCTAATCTAGCACCACCTCTATAGATTGTATATCTGTCAAGGCAGGAGACACAATGGCCGCTTCATCATAACTACCCCAAAGCTGCATTAAACTGTGTAAAGTGCCTACTATTTTGACCTGTTTACCTTTGCAACGATTGATCTCTTGTTTAGAGCGAACGCCCTTGTCATCAACCTCTATGGCTATGCTGCTACCATCTTCTAATCGCAGAGCTGCACGCCCAATGTATACTGTTCGAGCAGGATGCTGAGCTACATCAATCTCATAGTAAGTGCCAATAACTATAACTTGTGTACTATCGTGTCGTTTAATGTCCTTATCTGTTTTTATTAAAGGTGTTGTATTAGAATCAACAAGTTTTACTTTTTGAATTTCGGTTAGGTAGCAACCGTAAGGAGGAATTCCTTGTAATCGACCAATTATACTAAGTTTACTGCCTATGTTAGAGCTGTCTAAAAGCTCGGATGGTTGTGTGTCTCTAATTTTGATAGAGCCTAAGTCAGGCAATTCGATAGCTGTATTCAGTTTATAACTTTTTATAGAAAAAAGCTCATTCATCTGGTCTAAATGCTGTTGCATCTCGGCCATTTCTTTGGCAAAAGAAGTATCAATTCCTAACTCACTGAGCTCTTCAGCTTCTTTGCTATTGAGCAACTGTGCAGCAGATTTGGGGGCACTTAATTTGCCTTCTATGCGCACCCAATTACCTATATACTCTTCTTTTAGTTCTTCTTTTAAATAAACTTCAGGCAGGGTTGATATCCTATCAATATAAGGAACAAAATCATTGGGGTTAGCAAGGTCAATTTGTTTGAAACTTCGTACAGCTGACATAACCAAAGAGGCTAATTGGCCACCTCCCCAAACTGTTTGACCTACCATTACACGGCCATAAATAAGGACCGTTTTATCTCTATATTTTTCTATTTCTTCAGGAGAGCGAATACCATCTTCATCTGTTTCTATTACCACATGGCCTCCTCCCAACAGTTCTAGATAAGCTCGCCCAACATAGCGTGTAACTGTATGTTTTTTGGCAACATTTAATTCTTTGTAAGTACCTACTAAGTAGACAAATTCTCCTTGATGAACTTGCAAGGCTTCGTGACTCAATACTAGTGGGGATAAATGTTGGGCAGACATAAAATGAAGATTAGATAGAAAAACGATACAAAGTAAAATTAGTCGATACATAATCTAAATATACTGTAAACTAAGGATTAAAAAGAGATTAGACCGATCAAAAATAATAAAAACAGCTACTCCTATAGATAGAGGTAGCTGTGGTTTTAATCAGATCAACAACTAATCAAATAATCAGCTACTAACCATATTAGAAATCTTGTATAAGTATTTGCTTATTAATTCTGTGTGATAGAAGATGCTCTTTTTTTAGCCTAAATTCTAGCTTGATAGGTGTATAAATCGAAATAACGTCCTTTTTTAGCAATGAGTTCATCATGGTTACCTCGTTCTACAATTTGTCCATGTTCGATTACCAAAATTTGGTCAGCCTGACGAATGGTACTCAAACGATGAGCAATCACGAAAGTAGTTCGACCTTTCATAAGGTCTTCTAAACTTTTTTGGATCAGTAATTCACTTTCTGTATCTAGATTAGAAGTAGCCTCATCCAGTATAATTATTTTAGGATCAGCCAAAATAGCTCTAGCTATAGCTATACGTTGACGCTGTCCGCCCGAAAGTTTGACACCTCGTTCACCTATAACCGTATCTAAACCCTCTTCAAAACGATCAGTAAACTCATCGACATAAGCAGCTTTTATCGCATTTTGTAGTTCCTCTTCTGTTGCATTGGGGCGAGGGAATAGTATGTTCTCACGAATAGTCCCTTCAAATAGAAAATCATCTTGTAGTACAACTCCTAAATACTGTCGATAACTACTTAGTTTGACAGTAGATAAATCAGTAGAATCTAATGTAATAGTGCCCGATTCTGGACTTAAGAAAGTAGCAGCTAATCCAGCTATAGTCGACTTCCCAGAGCCAGAGGTGCCTACCAATGCAGTTACAGAACCTTTAGGTGCATCAAAGCTAATATTGTGCAAAACCTCTTTGCCTTCTTCATAAGAAAAAGAGACATTATCAAAATGAATATCGCCATGAATCTCACCCAACTCTTTTACTCGTTTAGGATCATCATCTTCAGCAGCCATTTGCATAATCTCTTCTGTACGATCTAGGCCTGCAAAAGCTTCTGTCATTTGGCTTCCGATATTACTCATTTGCACAATAGGAGAGATCATTAAACCCAAATACAAGGTAAAAGATAAAAACTCACCAAAAGTTAGGTCATCTTCCATGATCATATAACCTCCAATGCCCATGATGCCTGTAGTTGCCAAACCCAATAAGAAGGTAGCAGAGCTAGTAACTAAAGCAGTAGAAGTTAAACTCTTTTTTACATTTTGGAATAGCTCATCAACACCTTTTTCAAAAATTTTATTCTCCTGTTTTTCAGCATTGAATCCCTTGATAACACGCACACCACTCAAGGTTTCTGTCAAACGACCTGTTACGGCAGCATTGATCTTGCCTCTAGCTCTAAATATTGGGCGTATATAGCCAAATGCTTTGAGAGAGATAAACGCAAAAACAGCAACAGGAACTAAGGTGTATAAGGTCATCAGAGGACTAATGTTAAGCAATATAATAAACGAAACAATAGCTGTAATAGAACCTCCTACTAATTGTACTAAACCGGTACCTACTAGATTTCGAACACCTTCTACATCTGACATAATACGAGAGACCAAGGCTCCTGATTTATTATTGTCAAAGTAGCTGATAGGTAAGGAAAGTATCTTTTTTTGGACCTTGACACGCAACTCCGAAATCATGTGTTGCGCCTCTACACTCAATAAGCGTGTGAGTAAAAAAGAGGTGATGGCTTGCGCTAATATAGCACAGATAACTACGAAAACGAGCGTTTGGAGCATTTCATAGTCTTTGTTGGCAATTACATTGTCGATTAAGTATTTGCTGGCTCCAGGCAATACTAAACTTGCTGTTCGGCTTATCGCAATAAGGATTAGTCCTACAAAGACTAATTTACGCTTTGGCCAAATAATGGTTTTGAAAGCTTGTGAAAAGGTTACTTTGTTCTTTTTCTTACTCATATAGTTGTGTTGTTGTTGGCTAATATTAATTCTAAAAAAATAACCTCAAACAACTCCAAGTTGTTTGAGGACTATGTAATAAGGTATTGTTAAATGCACAATTATTTCTTAGCTAAGAAAGCTTTAACCCTTTCTGCTACATTGTTTCGGACATCTAAATAAAATAGATTATAATCGGCAATATGTAAATTCTTGCCTGCAAAAAGCGCCTCGAAAAAAGCGGGTTTATGAGCGCACAGGATACCATCTTTTGATTGAGCATCCATTTTTTTAGCTTGCACTTTTTTGAATTGTCTCCAAACTAATCCTTTGCTTTGCTTGCGACTTGCATATTCGCCATCTATAGTCCAGTTGATAGGGTTGGTAACTACTGCTCCTTTATAGTAAGGAGTAGATTCACTGTTCCAACTATAAGTACACCAAGTGTTATAGCAACCTGTTTCTTCCGGATTGGTGCAAGGTGTCAAAACTTCAAATTCAGAACTACGAATAGGCATCCCAACTACATAGGCAGCAACCAACTGTTTTTGTAGTTCTTTGCCATCAAAAAAATCTTGTAAAAGGCGTTTAGCATGTGTAGTGCCTTGACTATGTGAAGCAATGATGATCGGTCGGCCATCGTTGATATTTTCCAAATAATATTCAAAAGCCTTTTTTACATCACTATAGGCTAGTTCAAATGCTGCTCTAGCTTCTTTTTCTTGTCCTTTCGAAAAGTAAGAACGCAGATGTGCTTGACGATAACGAGGAGCATAAACTCTACAACTGCCATTAAAAATACTCGCTTGATGTTTTATGGTTGTCTTATCTGTGCTTTCGTTGAGCTCTTTGTCTGTTACATCGCCATTCCAACGAGTATCTTTATCGCTAGTTAGGGTAGTAGGGTGCAGAAAAAAGGCATCCACTTGAGCTTCTTTTTGATTGTCTGTTAACCCTGATTTTTCGGGAAGGAGATCGGCTCTATCTTCTTTTTCATAATGTGCCGCCCAGTAGTCCAAACTTGCATAGTCTGGTGGTGGCGGTGTTTCTTTATCATGAATGGTGTAAGCCAATAATGTAGGTACTAAAAGTGCTAAAGCAATGAGGGATAATAATTGTTGATTCATAATAATTTTTGTCTAATGATAGGGACTGTTATATACCCTAACTCAAAGAAGCTTCAAATTGTTGAGCAATCTCTTCTAAATATTTTCGGCCTTCTATATTTCCTAACATAAAAGGAGGCAAACTGTCTAATCCAAATAAACTGGATAATATACCCACACTAATAGATGCAATAGAATCTACATCTCCCCCTATATAAATAGATTTTTTTAAGGCATCCATAGGGCTTGTACTATGTTTAAGGATGTAGAGAACAGTTCCTGCTGTATATTTAGAATCAGAAGGAACACCACAAATACCATCTAAGAAATAAGGTTTCTGGATAGGTTGATGGCCACACAGTACAGCAAAATCAGCATGATTTAACTTATCATAATTAACTAATAAATTTACTTGCTTTAGATAAGTCTGATATTCAAGATTAGGTTCTATCTGTTCTAAACAATAGTCAATAACTTTAGAGGGATTCCCTTTTTGTACAACCAAAAACTCTGTTGCCCAAGCTATACACTGACTAGATATTATAGCAGCAGCATTAGGGTGCGTAGCATTAGCATTTATGGTTGCATAACTGTTGATTAGGTTGCGGTCTATAAGTCCTAGTGGGACAGATCGCATAGCAGGCGCATTGCCAGGATTGTGTCGAGAACGTTGGAAATTTTGTATTTCTTCAATTGTTTTCTCTCCCGAAAAGTACCAACTCATAGAGCCATGCCCATTTCTACCATATCCTTTTTCTGCTAATCCTTTATTATATTCTTCTTCCCATTTCTGAATGAGTAAGGTTTTAGAAAAGGGGGCATTAGACATTAGAGCTTTGAGGACACCTATGGTCATTTCGGTATCATCAGTATAGTCCCAAGCCGTATAATTTTTTGTAAACAGTTGCTTTTGCTCAGGTGCTACTGTAATTTGATCTCGAACATTAACAAACACAGAAAAATCTACATGCTGCCTTATCCAATTTCTATCTTGGAATTCAACTCCTGCACCAAAGGCGTCTCCAATAGCAAGTCCTAAGAGTAAATCTTTGATGTTCATAGTTACCTGTTATCTATTTTCGATAAAAACTAAAATACTTCGGATATCTTCATCACTTAAATTGGGGAATGCAACCATAATAGATTCATCCCACTGTTCAAATAAAGCTACTGCTGTAGAATCTTTATCTTCGACCATTTGCATGCTGTTTCGAATATAATTTAGCAACCATTCTTGATCTCTGCGTTGAGTAACACCCCTTAGAGCAGGGCCAGTCATATCTGCTTCCATCCCAATGTTGTGGCAAGCTGCACATTGTTCTAAAAATAGTGCTCGCCCCTCCCTAAACTGTTCTGATAAATTATCTGGTATTGTAGGTCTATTCTCTACAAAATCCCTAACAGGGGGAGCCCCAACTAAGTTCCGATTTGCATTTTGGCCAAGATAATAAAAGGCAATAACAATGCTGGCTACTACCAGTACACTCAGCCCAAGTATATTCCTTTTTATGGTTGTAGTTTCCTCTTTGGGCTCTTTTTGAGGTTCTAGGTTATCCAAAATTTCTTCATCCATTATACTATAATCCTAGTGTTAAAAAAGCACCATCCACAGGTACGCAAGCTCCCGAAACATAGCTAGAAGCAGGCATTGCCAAAAATGCAACTGTTCGAGCTACTTCTGCAGGTTCTCCCACTCGTTGCATGGGCGTACGAGCTATTATTTTTTTACGTTTGTTTTCATCTTTCAAAACCTGTTGGGCTAGTGGTGTAGCAATGTACCAAGGCAGTACGGCATTGACTCGAACATTATCAGGACCCCATTCAGCAGCCATAAATTTAGTCATTTGCTCCATAGCAGCTTTAGTCATTGCATAAGCTGCTGTAGAAGTTCGGATGGTGCGCAAACTAGCCACAGAACTCATGTTGATAATGCTTCCTCCTGTTTCATTAGATTTTAGGAGAGGGTAGAATAGTCTACACAATTCCCATGCACTAGTTAGATTGACATCCATGATTTGTTGGTAATCCTCAGATGTATATTCTAAGGTGCTTTTTCGGATATTAATTCCAGCATTATTTACTAAAATATCTAAACTGCCCCAAGTTTCTAAAAGCTTAGATTTGAGTTGTAGGAGTTGAGCTCGATCGCTGACATCTGCAGCCATACCATAAGCTTGAAACCCATCTCGACGATATTGCTCTACACATCTTTGCACATCTTGAGCGGTGCGAGCAACTAAAAAAACTTCTGCTCCTAATAGCACAAACTCGTCTACAATAGCTCTTCCAATACCTTTAGTTGCACCTGTGATCAATGCTTTTTTACCTTCAAGAGACCAAGGTTTGGAGCTGTTATTTTTCATAATAATGGATTTTAACTTAGTGTTTTAACTAAAACAAGGGCAGATCACCATCTGCCCCTGAATATTATATCGATATTATCGAAGTAATGTTATTTGACCTCGATACTGTTTTTCTTGGGGGCCCGTAGGGCTTTCTAATGTATAATTGGCTATGTACATATAAACAGCTCTAGGTTGTTCTTTGTTCCCAACTTTGCCATCCCAACCAGCTTGAGGATCTGTACCCTCAAAAACTTTTTGTCCCCAACGATTGAGTATAATAATTCTGTAATTACTGATGTTACAACTTCCCATTACAACTAGCCTAAATTTATCATTGTTACCATCATTATTAGGAGTGAAAGCATCGGGTATGAAAATGTTACAATCATCATTACAATCCTCATAAGTAATCGTGATTTGATCACTAATGATAGAGCCATCTGTCATAGTAATACTGACTGCATAAGTTCCTCCACTACTAATAATTTGTTGTACAGCAGTAGAACCATTGCCCCATTGGTAACTAACTGCACCAATCAAGGTAGCATCGAGTAATAAAATATCTCCTTCACATAGAGTGGTGTCCGTTTTTTCAAAAACAGTTGGATTGCAATCCGTTATAGAGACCACTATGCTGTCTATATAAATAGTGCCTGTGCCAACCGTAACTTTTGACCAATAAATACCACTACTTGATATTACTAGTTGTTTGGCTGTAGAGCCATTATTCCATTCATAGTTCAATCCTCCCGAACGACTAGCATCTATAATTAATGGTAAGTCTGTAGAGCAAACAAGTGTGTCTATTGAGGAAGTAAAAGTTTGACTACAATCAATAAAGGAAATATCTAATGTATCATGTATTTGACTGCCGTCACTTAAGGTAATATGCACCCAATACATTCCTGGACCACCAACAAATATATTGCTTGTTTTTATGCCGTTATGCCATTCATAGCTTACAGCTCCAGGAGTAGCTTTGTTTATAACAATAAATTGACCTCCAGTACAAAATGAAGTATCTGTACGAGAACCCACAATAGTTGTATTACAAGTTTGATAACTAACATTGGTAGTGTCTTGTAATTGGCTACCATCGGTAAGGGTAGTATAAACCCAGTAGGACCCAGCAGTATTGATGGTATAAGAACTAGTCGTTGAACCATCTTGCCATTGATAAGCTGTTGCATTGGGGTTGGTAACATCCACAATCAAGCTATCCCCATTACAAAGTATAGTATCTAGAGTAGAACCAATGATTGCACAGTTGGTATAGCTAACATTGGTAGTATCTTGTAATTGGCTACCATCGGTAAGGGTGGTATAAACCCAGTAGGACCCAGCAGTATTGATGGTATAAGAACTAGCAGTTGAACCATCTTGCCATTGATAAGCTGTTGCATTGGGGTTGGTAGCATCCACAATCAAGCTATCCCCATTACAAAGTATAGTATCTAGAGTAGAACCAATGATTGCACAGTTGGTATAG
>JAAEPD010000357.1 GCA_024222455.1 Aureispira sp. | reverse complement strand
TACAGAACTGAAATAAAAAAATTGAAAGCGATAGGATTTTTTACTAAATCTGAATCGGATGAAGCTCTCGCACTTAGAATTATTGCAGCGTCTCAAGATAGTTACTATGGAAATATTTTAAAACTGAAGGATAACCCATCCTTCATTCCAATATTAGCCTCTTATGATAAAAGTAAAGTTTGGTTTGTAGAAGATTGGATGATTTTAGGTTCAACTACCGAGTTTAAATCCAACTTCTATTTAGAAGTTTTGCGTAAGCTAGAAAAAATTTCAGATGGACATTTTGCTCCAAAAAATATTGAGATTGAACATTGTGGTTATTGTGCTGGTAGAGATAAACGTCTACGAATTACTTTTAATTTAAAGCAAGAAGCTGTTACGCTTATTTCTTGTACAGATATAGATGTTTTAATTCTATCTTTTTTGGCTGAAATCAATGAAATTCTTGATCCAATAGGCTTCTCCTTTCAAGTTATAAAAGATAATTATGGCCCTTGCTTTACTTTTTTTCTAACTCATGATCAAAGAAATTGGTTCGAAAATAGATTACAAGAAAACTTTGAGTCCCATTCAATTAATTGGCTTGACAGAGCGATTTTTGCTAGAGATTCTGGAAAAAAGCATGAAGCTAAAGAATATTTTGAAAAATCTATTCTAGGTAAATTTAACCCTTTTGCAATTTCAGAGTATGGTGCTTTATTAGAAGATTTAAATAAACCTGAAACTGCTCTACAAATCTACAGGTTGGGAATAAAAAACTTAGAAAATTTTAAAGGAGAAAAAGACTGGTGGCGGAATGCTTTCCAAGAGAAAGTAAATCTTCTGAAGTAAATCTAGTGCTCCCATTATAAGAATATAAAAAGGCTGCCCAGAAGTTTCTGAGCAGCCTTTACTATTTTTTAAATTCAAATACTGTAAAAATCCCCCTAGCCCCCTTTAAAAGGAGGATTTTATATACACAATGTATAATACATACTGCATTTTCCCTTGTAAAGGGGGCTAGGGGGATTTCCTCTATAGTTAGCAACTGACCTTTTATCTAAAAAAGTCAGTTGCTTAGACAAAAATTACTTCTTATCCACTTTTGCAATGTCAATCCATTGACCACGCTTACGAGCGTTGATCGCCTTATCGTACATAGCTTCTACAGATACCGCTGGCAAATAATACTTACCTAAGTAAGAAGCATTTAGCATAATACGGAAGGTCTTAGAACGTCCTTTTTTCAGATCGAAGAAAGTATAGACACGATCATCACGAATATCTTGATAATCAGGCTTATGGCCTCCTATATCTCCACCAGTAAGACGCATATTGTGAATCTCCCAACCAGAAGGGAAAATTTGGTGTATAGCCAACTCATGATAGTTGATAGTTCCTGTATTGCGTACAGTTACCTCAGCTATAAAGTCAGTACCTTGCTCCATTTTAGTAGGATCTAATTTCTCACCTTTTTGTGTTTTGTAATCCACACTAATTGTTAAACCGTTAGAAGCCTCTGATTCATTTTCGCTAGCAGGAATACCATCTGCAACAACACGTGCAAACAACATAACTCCACTAGTATTTTTGAACTCAACCTCTACACCTTGTTCACCATCTATTTCTAATTGCCATACAGGTTTAGTGCTATTTACTTTTTTCCAATCACCACCTTTGGTGCGATATTCAAAAGCAAACTCACTTTTCACACCACCTTGTCCTACAAATTTAGCCATACCCACTAGAGCTTGAGCCGTTTCTTGTGTACTCAACCAATCATCAGAAGCCAAACGAGCTGACATTACTTTCACTAAATCATTAGCTTTGGTACGCTCATCCATCAAACTCAGTACTTGCAAGATCAATGCTTGATCTCTAAACTTAGAACCAAAAGTCATGTGACCTGAACCTTGTGCATATGCTAATACTTCTAAGGTTGCTTTAGCAGCCAATTGTTTAGCTACATCTTTTTGTCCTGCTAGATAGTAGGCAGCTGCTAAGTGCCAGTGTGCAGCAATTGCACCTTTAGCCACTTGTTTCAAGCGCATACGATTCATAGCACCTAAGTTTGGTTTACCATTCAAGGCTAATAAATATAGGCGATAAGCTTGAGCCAAATCTTGACTTTGGTTGCTATTCGCAGCCCATTGCTGTGCTTTGTTATTTTGGTAAGCTAACCAATCTTTCAAATAGCTTTCTCTTACATCATATCCAGCTTTTTTAGCCTCTATAATAAAGTGTCCTGCATAGTTAGTTCCCCATTCATTAGACTGAGTACCACCTTGCCAGTAAGCCATACCACCATCTGATGTTTGGAAGTTGTACAAGCGGTCTAAACCGGCTTTGATGTTTTTATCAATCTCTTTTTTCTTAGCATCAGGTAAGGTCATCAATTGTGTCAAATATACCTGTGGGAATACACTTGAAGTCGTTTGTTCTACACAACCATAAGGATAGCGAATCAAGTATTTCAAACGCTTACCTAAGTTAATTGGTGGAATAGCCGAAACTTCTAAAGCTCCATTATTGGTACCAATCATACCAACTGGTTTGTACAACTGTTTCCAATTCTTGCCATTCTCTAGGGGCTCTGCATAGACAAAAGTCTCACGAGGATTAGCATTACGCAACTGAATGTCCGTTTCGTATTCAGCAGTTTCAGAACCACTCTTCACTGTAATTTTCACATGTCCCATTCCAATACGAGCCTTAGTTTTTAGCTCAAAGAAAGTCATGTCATCACCAGCACCTTTGAAGGTCATAGAACGCTTGTTGCTACCTTCTATATCTATCAAATCATTCGTTTCTACCGTAACTTCTACATTCTTAATATCATCCTTCATGGTAAATACCGTAACTGGGAGTCGAATGCTCTCGCTAGGCCCTAAAACTCTTGGCAAAGTACCCAATACCATCAATGGTTGACGTACAGGAACGGCTTTTTTGGCAGAACCATAAGCAGCCTCTTCTCTAGCTACCACCATTGCACGCACAGAACCTACATAGTTAGGCATTTTGAAGGTATGTTTCTTCTTCTCACCTTTTTTGAGTGTAAATGGACCTACATACAATACCACTGGTTTGAAACGGTCTGGCTTTTTCTTCGCTTTACCATCTAAAGCACCATCACCACCTATACTTAATAGGCTTTTTACATCGCCACCAAAAGCACCTAAAACTTCATCGTACATATCCCAAGTACGCACACCTAAAGCTTCACGCTTATAGAAATTGTTCCAAGGAGAAGGTGTACGGAAACGAGTCAAATCTAGTAATCCTTCATCTACAATTGCTAAAGTATAAGTCATTGGACCTCCTTTGCGCTCACTTACTTCTACCGTGAAGTCTTTCATTGGTTTCAACTCGTCAGCCATAGCTAAAACTGGCTCAATATGCGTAGTTGGGTCTTCTACCTTGATCGGAATAGCTCCATACATACGAATTGGCAAATCATTTTTAGTTTGTCCATGTGGTTGCAATAAGGTAATATTGACATAAGCATTAGGAGCCATATCAGCAGTTGCCTTAATTTTGTATTGAGTTTGACCTTTTTTAGCATCTACCCAATGTGCATCCAATACTTTTGTACCATTCTCTACAGTAACTAAAGCACGTCCAGCAAAACCGGTAGGAATATTCAAGGTAATGTTGTCGCCAACTGTGTATTCTTGCTTATCAGAAGAGAAATTCAAAGCAGTAGCACCTGCTGGGTCACGCTCCGAAGAACGACCTGCCCAACCTGGCCAATCTATATAAAATACTTTACCAGAACAGTGTCCTTCGCCATCACAAGCACGTACTAAATAACGTCCCCACTGAGGATATTTCACTTCCATATCCCAACTAACTTCTCCACTAGAGTTAGTCGTAGCTGTAGCTTTTTGAACTTCTTTAGCATTCACTTTTCCTCTGTAGCTAGCTACTTGTTCTTTATCTTTATCAAACCACCATTTCCAGTTCAATTTGTATAATTTAATATCTAATTTTTTACCAGAAACAGCTTTACCATCTTTATCAACTGTTACAAAGCTTACTTTGTGTTTTTGGTCTGTCAACAACATGTTGCGCTGCTCATCACCTTTAGGTGTGCGAACACCTACATAAGTATCATAAGGATGATAAGGCAATCCAAACTGGCTAATACTAAAGTCACCACCTGGCTCAAATACTTGCATACGGAAATTTGCACTCAATACACCTGGAGAACGTCCCTCCGCAGCGAAATCAGCAGCTACATCAGCTAAACCTTGTCCGTCCAATTTACCATCAAAAATCACATTATCTTCAGGATTGAACTCACAAGCAGGATCATGGAAATTATGCTCTGCATATTTTACAAACTTCGTTTTCTTACCTTCTTTCAAAGTTACTTCTACCTTAGCTTTTAAGTCTTTAGCTATTGCACCATGCAACCAAGTAGATTTTAATTTACCTACAATTGGGTCACCAGCTCTAGCTGCTAATTCTTTCACCCCAAAGTCTAAATCTACTTTCAAACGATTAGGCTTGATTGCTTCTACTTTGATTGTTTTAGTAAACTTCGCTCCACCTACTTTTACAGTAGCTAAATAGTTTCCAGTTGGTGCATCTTCTGTAGTAAAACAGGTGAAATTATAAACACCTTTCACTCCTTCTGTAGTAGTTTTACGGTGAACTATAGTACCACGAGAATCTTTCAATTCGAAAGTAACAGGGTGCTTAGCTGGCAATGCTTTGTCTTTATCTTCTAACATGAAGTTGATAAACATTTCATCGCCTGGACGCCATACACCACGCTCTCCATAAATAAAGCCTTTCAAGCCTTTAACGTAAGTGCTACCAGATACATCAAAACGGCTCAAAGAAAGAGCATTCCCATCATCTAAACGTAGGTAACCACGTTGTTTGCCATATTTAGCAATCATAAAGAAAGGTTTTTTCTCTATATCTGCTCTAGCTAAACCGTCTTTATCTGTTTTGGTAGAACCTACCAAGTCTTGGTGGTAATCATAAAACTCTAAAGTCACTCCAGCAATAGGTTCAGTAGTTTGCAAGTTATTGACAGCAAACAAATTACCATTATCTCCTTGTTTAGCAATAATACCTAAGTCAGAACCTAAGATATTACGTTTCACTACCTTATTGCTGCTATAATAGTAGCGGCTACATGGATCTTCTAAATCACCATAGCTGTAATCTTCTTCGTAGTAATCCCAATAGCTATAATCATAACTTGGTTTGTCCCAGTGGCTAGGCATTTCTAACATATCTTTCTCATCACGACCTGCTTCATTAGCGTCTTCTTCCTCACATTGGAACAAAGAATATGGCTTGCTAAATCCAAAAGCGATCTCATAAATAGCACCTGGTTCAGGCTCTATCAAATCAGCTAAATCTAAAGAATGATAAGTCCATTCTGCCAAGTTAAGTCCAGCAGTTTTGTCCAATGCAATTTTCTTTTGCATCACTACTTTACCCACACGCTTCAACTCTTCGCTACCTCCAATTTTATTAACTTGGAAAAACTGTTTAACATTATCTTCCTTGATTTTGATCACACGTACATCTACAGCATTCAAATTAACTGTTTGGAAAACGATAGGCATCTTTTTAGATTTAGGTATAATGTTACCTTTACCTACTAATTTCACTTGTGGTTTAGTATCTGAGAATGTGATTGTTTCTGTAGTTGGAGCATTCAAGTTTTTGCCTGTCAAACTTTTGATAGTTTCACCTACTTTCAACTCAATATCGCCCAACATTTTACCTTTAGGATATAATTTCACAAGATTATCCTCGATAGCGTACTTTACATTTTTACCATTTAAGGTAAGTAACCCTCCTAAATCTTGGTTTATATCTAAAATATCAGAAAACTCCACTACAATGTGTTGTTCTGGTGTGTTGTAACGATAAGTATGTGTATGCTTGAACTTATCAGAAGATGGAATATGGTAAGTCAACTCCCCTTTGTTCTTAGAGTCGATAGTACTTCCATCCCATTTCCAAGTAATTCCATAGTCTTGAAGTTTACGCTCCAAACTATCAATGGTAAAGGTGTGTGTATTGCCATCGTGTACCCACTTTAGCTTTAGTTTTTCATCACCATTATAAGCTGCTAATACTTTTTCTACTTTGTCAGCATCTTCAATATCATAGGTGTTTAACTCACCTTGTACTTTCAACCATTTTTTATCATCGCCTTGTATAGCTGTAGCAGCTGTTGGACTTACATTAACAAATTGGTCTTTGGCTTTGAACTGAAAGGTAAAGACTGCCAAATCGCTAGGCATATCTTTTAGTAGTTGTGCCATATCTAGCTTGGCAGTGTATATCTGACCAGAAACTAGATCTTGACTTGGCAAAAACTCAATGGTGCGGTCATTGCTCCATACTGTTTCACCTTTCAAGGCTGGGGTAAATTTAAGGGGGCTGGGGTAAGTACTTTTATCGGCTTTGGCAGCCACTTCCTCAGCCAACTGTACTTGAATGGATGATTTCTTTGAAATCTCTCCATGCGTAAACGCAGCAAGGTACTCATCGAATGCCTCATTGTAGGCTACTCGTTTGGGTGCTTCGCTGGTACAGGCTGCAAAAAACACACTGACTAGCAATGCAAACAGCCCAATGTTTTTTAGTTGACTCATACGGTTATTAGATTTTTTCATACTATTAGATGTTAGATATTAGACTACTAGATATTAGACTATAAAACACTGTCTATAAGATCTTGAACTCTAAAAATTAAAACAGTCATTAGTATGAGTTTTTAATTAAAATATTAATAAGTAAATGGGGTGTTGATCTATATTGATCTTTAATATATTGCTAATATACGGCAATGCTGCTAAGATTACTCATCTTTTGGACTGACTTTAGTAAGTGGTCAGGTTTATTAGTTTGTGGTTAGAATTGGTTTAACAGTGCTTTGAGCCTTTAAAATTCAAGATGACTATGCTTTACCTCCCAGTTCAATACAATACTATCCCAGCAATATCCATAGTTTAACTCCCAAAGTTCTATAGTTTTTTGGTAAACTTGCTTTGTTTTTAAGTTGATCAAATCCTGTTGTTTGAGTTCTCTATAGCCTGCATAAACTATATTATTATTGCCTAAAGCTCTATAGTTTTCTTTATCTATTCTCTTTAGTATATAAGATTTTAGTCCTTTAGGGTAAGTCTCTTTTATGAATAAGCTATCTCCTTGCTCATCCCATTCATAAATAACTTGAACAGTAGAGTCATTAATAAAGTAGAATTTATTATAATCCATACTCCATTGAATATCATAGGTTATACTGATGGTAGAATCTACTAACTCCATATGACCATCTGCTCGTTCATAAACCCCAAAGCTATCTTGTACATCTGTATCATAATCATACGAAAAAGCATTACATAAAACAGGTATTACAGTGTCAGAAAAAACTTTATAATAGCTATTGGTACTATAAGAACAATGTGAACAAGGTGTATACTGTGAAGTCACTAACCATTTGAAGGGCATTTGAACTCTGTGAACTGGGGTATAATGTTCTTCATAAGTTTCCCAAATTAGTTCTATCCTATCCAAATCGTTTAGCCTAAAAACATATGTCGTGTATTCTAGATTCTCAAGTTCAATAATATATTCAGCAGGTGGAATATCATCTAAATCTATTTTAGTCACACTAATTCCTTTGATCCACTTATATTGATTAACAAAAATTAATCGACTATCTAGTGATCTAAGCAAAATATCTTTTAACTCAATACTATCCAAACCTATCATCTGTTTAGGAATAGTATCCCACCACGTTTCTAATTCAATGACCAGCGTATCTAAAGCATCTAATTTTGAGTTTTCTAGATTTGACTCTGCTTGACTGCAACTAGAAAGAGAGCCAATACCAAAACAAATAAATAGCGCTAAGCAGTTTTTTAATACATTTATCTTCATTTCTTTTTACCTAAAAAGTAAGTGCTATTCAACTAAAGTAAGAAGAGTTTAATCCTAATTTAGTAAGTGGTTAAGCTGATTAGTTTATGGCCAGATAATCTAAGATCTCAGTCAAAAAAACTTTGAATACTTAACTTTAAGCTACTTTCCAATTTGCACTATTCCTATTTTTTGTCGTTAATTGCAGAATAATCATTCAAGTCATAAAAAACAGAATATGAAAACAGTCTTACTTTCTACTCTTCTTCTTTTTGCAGCATGGTCTAGTTTTGGTCAAAATGTCAATATCCCCGATGCTAACTTCAAAGCTGAATTGGTTAACAACACCAATATAAATACCAATCAGGATACTGAAATACAAGTTTCAGAGGCAAATGCTTATACAGGCTCTTTAGATGTTAGTTCTAAGCAAATTTCAGATTTAACTGGAATAGAAGAATTTACCAGTATTAGTTCACTCAACTGTTCATCTAATAGTCTTAATAACTTAGACATTAGTAAAAATACGTCTCTTGTTACACTTAGTTGTTTTAGTAATAATCTTTCTAGCTTAAATGTAGATAGTAATACAACACTACTCACAGTATCTTGTGGCTACAATCAGTTAACAAATCTAGATGTAAGCAACAATACTTCACTAATCTGGTTGTACTGCGAATATAACCAATTGACAAACTTAGATATAAGTCAAAATACTTCTCTTTCTAGATTATTTTGTAACAGCAACCAACTCACTAATTTGGATGTAAGCAAGAACACCTCTTTGTTTTGGCTCTACTGTCAATACAATCAGATAGACACTCTAGACCTTAGTACTGACACTAGCTTGACTGCTTTATATTGCAATGCAAATGACATAAAGAGCCTAGTTGTAAATAATAACCCTGACCTCATCGTCTTGAACTGTGAAAACAATGAATTAAGTCATTTGCATATTGATAATGATACAAGCCTGACTAAGTTGTACTGCACAGGAAATAAATTGGACAGTTTAATTATTGACAATAATAAGGCTCTTGAGCAATTGTTTTGCAATAGAAATAATTTAACTACACTTGATGCTAGCAATAATACTGCTTTGACATTTTTGGACTGTAGTTCTAACCAAATTAGCAATTTGAATGCAAACAATTTGCCCGTACTTCGCACCCTAACCTGCGATCACAACAACTTAACTAGTTTAGTTATTAATCAAAACACTGCACTTAGTAACCTAAATTGTGATCACAATCAGATCACAAACATTAATCTAAATAATAATAGATCTTTAGCTTCCCTAACTTGTAATAACAACCAACTGCCAAGTCTTGACATTAGCAATAATGATACACTTAACTATATAAATTGTAGCCACAACTCCATTCCTAATTTAGATTTTAGCAACACTTCTAGGCTATTATATTTATACTGTGGCAATACTAACCTAACGAGTCTTGATTTGAGCAATAGTCCAAATGTAATAAAAGTGACTTGTGATAGTGCAAGCATCACAGCTTTAGACTTTAGCAGCAACTCCAGTCTGAGTGAATTATATTGTCAAAAAAATCAGTTAACCAGTCTGAATGTAAAGAATGGAAACAACTCCAATATGTTTAATTCTTACTTTCGTGCTGAAGACAATCCTGATTTAAAATGTATACTAGTGGATGATGCTGCCTATAGTACTATAAACTGGCAAAATGTAGATACTTCTGCTTCCTTCAATACAGTTTGTCAATCAAGTGTTCAGCAGTTCGCGGCTACTGATAAGGATTGGAGCTTTTCGCCCAACCCTGTTTCGAGTATTCTTAGTTTAAACTTAGATGATTTACAAGAGGATTGCACCATTCAAGTGATTGACTTAAGAGGGCAACTAGTCTTGTCTAAACAGATAAGCATAGACAACTCTCCTGAATTGGACATTCGTAACTTAAATACAGGCATTTACTTTCTAAAAATCTTTACTCGTTCTGAGTATAAAACATTTCAATTCTTGAAGGAATAAAAGTAAACAATCTGCATAGAGATCATAAAAAATACCTCAAAGTAGTAATTTGCTATTTTGGAGTATTTTTGTCACGATGACCTGTAACCTCACAAGATTAGTTGCATTATAGTCTCCAAAGAACTATTACAACTTATCCTGCTCAAAATTCCCTAATTATGCGTTTTGTTTTGATTACTCTTTTTTCTATCCCATCCTTATTATATGGACAGGAATATTATCCTATGGCTAAAATTTTAGAAAAAGAAACTAAGAATGTAAAAGTGCTTGACCTTTCCTTCCTGTCTCCCAAACAATTTCCTGATAGTCTTGAATACCTCCCTAAATTAGAAGAGTTACACTTGTTTTACAATGAGCTATGCAGCTTACCTCAAGAATTTAAAGGCCTAAAAAACCTGAAAGAGCTAAACCTCTTTGAAAATTTATTGGTAGATATTCCTAATTCAATTGGGCAGCTCAAAAACTTAGAAGTCTTGGGCTTAGGCACTAATAAGATCAAAGACTTTCCTCAAAATATTCTACAGCTTAAAACTCTTAAAGAATTAGATTTATCTACAAATCAGTTGAGTAACTTAACAGATCAACTTGGGCAACTAAAAAAGCTAGAAGTATTAAACCTAAGTAATAATCAACTAACCTCTATACCTACCTGCATTGGAACACTAAAGAATCTAAAAGTCTTAAATTTGAGTAATAATCAATTGGATTCCATACCTCAAAGCATTGGCCACTTAAAAAATCTTGAACAACTTATCCTAACAAAAAACAATATAAGCAGCCTTCCCCAAAGTATTTCAAAGCTACAAAATCTGGAAACTTTAACTATAAAAGGCAATTCAATTGACACTCTTCATCAAAGTATTTCCAAACTCAAAAAGCTAAGGGAGATAGATTTTGAGAAACAATTAGCTCCTAGTGTTCGGACTTTTTTCCCAAAACTCTACTCTTATAGAAGTCTAAAAGAAGCTCTAATCAATCCTAAACTAGTTTACAGTTTAGCAATTATTTACAAAGACTCCATAAGCGATTTCTCATTATTAGATCGATTTGTAAATTTGGAGCGTCTGTATATATTTAGTCACCAAATCAAAGCTATCCCCAATAGTATTTTAGAGTTAAAACAGCTTAAAAGCTTGGGCTTAATTGGGATGAATATTAAGACATTACCTAAAGATATTAATAGATTAACTCAATTAGAAGATTTGTGGTTAAAAGCCCCTTCCTTAGATTCTTTCCCTAAAAGTTTTGGGCTACTCAAAAACTTGAAGAGACTTAATTTACAAAGCTTAAAAATATCTAAAATGCCTGATATAATTGGGTAGTTAAAAAAGTTAGAGTACTTATACATAAACCGAACAAATTTCACCTCACTCTCTGAAGATTTGGGGCTACTCAAAAACTTGAAAACATTGAGCCTAAACCACAATAAAATTAAGTCTTTACCTAATAGTATTGGTCAACTAGGGAAACTAGAGGTACTTGAATTGGCGACAGAAAAGGAGTTACATCATTTACCAGAGAGTTTTGGAGGACTTCGAAAACTCAAGTCGCTCAAATTTGGAGAATGGCAACTATACTCTTTGCCAAAAAGTTTTGGAAGACTAAAAAGTTTAGCATTTCTTAGTATTACAGCGAGTAGATTGAAAGAGCTTCCCAAAAACTTTGGAAAGCTTAAAAAGTTAAAGGAGCTTTTTCTTAGAAAGAATAGATTAATAAGCCTCCCTATAAACTTTGGTAAACTCAAAAATTTAGAACGAATTAATCTTTTGGAGAATGAATTGACTAATCTACCAAAAAGCTTTGGAAAGCTTAAAAAGTTAGAACACCTTGATCTTGGGCTAAATAAACTCTCTTCGCTACCCAAAAACTTTGGAAAGCTAAAGAACTTATAGCCAAGGCGTTTGAT
>JAAEPD010000356.1 GCA_024222455.1 Aureispira sp. | reverse complement strand
TGGATCAGTTTGGGTCTCTAGTAGTTCTTCTATATAAGCTTCAAACATTATTAGTTGGTTTTTATCTGTGTTTTTAACTCTCAAAGTAACAATTTATCCCTATTTTAAATCTTGACTTTGGACTTTTCCGAAGTTTTCAACTACTAATCGTTATATTCAATGTTAGACACAATGACTCGAAACTATTTTATCTATTCAATAGTACTAATTTCTATGCTTTTACAATCCTGTGGTTCAACCGATCCCTCACTTACACTTGATATACCTAAAGAAGGATTTGAGGTGGTTCAGTATATTCCTGTGGAGTCTGATGGTAGAGATACTAATGCATTGTACTTAGCACCAAGAAGAATCAAAGATGACGAGTTTAATACTGCTGAACTTAATGTTTATATAGATAGTATGTATGCGATGATGCTAAGGAAGTCAGGAGTAGGAATAGCATCCAATCAACTAGGGAAGAGGCTGCAAATATTTATTATTGAAGCAAAGTCTAGTAATCCGAGGTATAAAGTATTAGGACCTGTTGCAAAGCAGGTATTTATCAATCCTAAAATTACCAAAACTTCTAAAGAACGAAAGAATTTCTGGCATGGCTGCTTAAGTGCTCATGGCGAAAAAAGAGGTAATGTAGCAACTTATGAATGGATTGAATATGAGTGTCAAAACCAGAAAGGTGAAATTCAACAAGGGCGATTGGAAGGTTTTGCTTCTGTGATATTTCAACATGAATTTAGGCATATGCTAAATGGCACTTATTTAGATCATGCTAATCATTTTTTGTCTAGGGGGGAGTTAGATGCAAAACTTGATGCAGAGGAATTGCCATTTTTTGACTTAGCAAACGATACCTTACCACTACTTATAGAGGGATATGTTGTGGGAGAAACACTTGATGAGTTCCACTCACATAAGAAGTAGGGGATCCTTGTTGTCAATTTTTAACAGTAAACATATCTGTATAAAACTATGAAGGGGGGCTAACAGAAGGATAAAACTGGGTTTGTTATTAGTTAAAAGTTAAGATTGTTTTCTCAACAATTGTAAATGTTTGAGAAACACTTGTAGACAGATTGGTAAGATTATCAATTCCATGGCATCCAAATGTTCCTACAGGAGGACAAGTTGAAGTACTATCAGGAGTATATCCAACCCAATCCGCATATGTGGTTCCAGTGAAAAAGCCTACACTACTGGTAGCAGTTGATTCACCAAACAAATCATTAGGCTTAACCTTAACTTGAGCAAAAAGGCTAATTGAGTATATCTACTTATATAATCTCGAATATCAAGCTTCTAAAGCACAACTAAAAACTTTTTCAACGAAGCGACCTTTTTGGGGAATGAAAGGACTGAGATGTATTAAATTTTTGAAAAACATCGATTAATTCTTCCAGTACTCTGATAATTCTACATTCTTCCTAAACAGCATAAAAAAAGAGGAACCACCTCTTAATTTAAGAAATGACTCCTGTTTTTCATGCCCTAACCTAAGGGCAACCCACTGAAGGTTTACTATTTTTCTTGTAATTCGCCCTTTCTATAATATAACTCTTTGTCCAAGCTATAACTGCAATAATCATAAATCTTCCATTTACCTTCTTTGAGGCCATCCTTAATACGCCCCTCCATAGCAGGCACCTTGCACTCTCTGAAAAATACTATATAATAAGCATCTTTTATTCCTGTTCTTAGGCGGTTGGCAATGAGCTTATTTACATCAACTTTATCAAAATAATTCAAATCGTTTTCCAGTATGCTTATAGTATCTTTCCCATATTCAGGCAGCTTAGATTTTTGCACCAATTGGCTATGCTCAAAGATGAGTGGATAATCTTCTATTGGTGGAGTATATTTTGTTTTTTTAGAATAGTAACTAATCTTTATTTTGTCTCCACGTCGTTTTTTCTCAGGTATTTTGTCTGTTTCAGTATAAAATAGAGTCTTTTTTTTCCAGTTGAATGTACCTTTTAGGCTGTTTCGTTCTAATTCTTTTACAAAGGTTCCTTGAGGCTTTCCATCTTTTATCTTTATCTTGAAGTAATAATTGTTTGCTCCATATTCTACCCACTGGCCAGTAAACAACTCATTGGTATTTGCTCTATAAATCAGCCCATTTTTCCAATCTAACTTCTGACTGTACAGCCCTATTTGTATAACTATAAGTAATAATATTATTAATAATGTTCTCATATTTATTTATTGGTTGACTAATCTATTTCTTCTGGTTCTGGAGCTATATCGGGTACTGCTTCTACCTCTTCTACAGCATCTATCACTTCATCAAACTGCATTTCCTCTGGTTCCATAGCAGGCTCAGTCATCGGATAGCTAGAATAATCCCACTCTCTTAGGACCATTTCAGCTAAATTGTATCCAATAAATAAAACAAAGAACAAAATGGTGATTATAAATACTCCCCACAGATAGTTTTGTTGTTTAAACAGGTTATGAATGGTGTTAGTATCTATTTCTTTTGTCTCTTTTTTCTGTTTCAAGGAGAAAACCCATATAGCAATCCCTGTTATCAGTAGAACTGTTGCAATACTAAATATGAGGGTATAGTCATTTGTGTTTAAATATGGCCTAGAGTAAATTTGCCACCAAAAAACGCCACTACAAAAAAACAAACAGAGTCCTACCAATCTTGGCCAAAAAGATATTTTATCAAAATGCTGAACAACTAGACCTTCCCCACTTTGTTCGTCTACATAATCATTGTCTAATAACTCCATATCATTAGTGTTGCGTTATAAATCAAAGATATTCAACTGATTAGAACTGGCATTAGTGCTATTCTGTAATCGCTTACACCTAAGTAGTTGATTTATAGGTGTTTTATCAAATGCAGAT
>JAAEPD010000355.1 GCA_024222455.1 Aureispira sp. | reverse complement strand
GTGGATCAGTTTGGGTCTCTAGTAGTTCTTCTATATAAGCTTCAAACATTATTAGTTGGTTTTTATCTGTGTTTTTAACTCTCAAAGTAACAATTTATCCCTATTTTAAATCTTGACTTTGGACTTTTCCGAAGTTTTCAATCTTATTACATTCATAACACTAACTATGTCGGCTTATAGCCAAAGTAATTATGAAACTACAGATACCTCTATTATCCATATAGGAGAAGAATTGCTTGTAGCTTGTAATGATGAGCAATGTGATATTTTTTTTAAAAATGAAAAAATTGATTCTGTATTTTCAGATTACTATGCTCATGCAAAGGAAGTATTAACATCCCTTGAGGTTTTTGGAATCCCCAACCTGTTTATCTATAAAGATTATCATGGTGAAGGTTGCCCAGAAGCTTATCACCTCTTGGCAATGATAGATGCCGAAGATAATGGCCCAACTACATATAAACTAGTAGGTTTCTTTGGAAATTGTGGCACCTTATCTAAGATACACATAAAGAAAGATGGTGACTTGGTTGAGTTTCAATTCAAGGAAGATAAAGAAGCCGAACGTAGAAAGGTGACTTATCTTTATGATTGTAAAACTTTTGAGCTCAAAGAAGATTAGAATTGATGCATGCAAAATGCTCAGCCCAACAAGGAAAAATTTCTTGTTGGGCTTTTTTAGTACAGCTAACCAAAGAAACTTTATTTCTCTACAATTGGTTATTCGATATTCTACTTAAAAATATTAATTTTGGGGTGGGAAGAGAAATCCCCCTAGCCCCCTTTAAAAGGGGGGAATTTATACACTAGATGTTTATGCGTCATGTATTCCCCCTTCTAAAGGGGGTTAGGGGGATTTCTCTACATAAGAATATTTCATACAATTACAGATAAATATCAAAACTGACCTATGCAGGTATCATTAAACTGGATAAAACAGTACGTAGAAACAGATTTAAGTGTGCAAGAAATTGCAGACATTCTAACTAATATAGGATTAGAGGAAGAAGGAATTGGCTCATTCGAAACCATAGACGGTGGCTTAAAGGGCTTGGTTGTAGGAGAAGTATTGACTTGTGGCAAGCACCCTAATGCTACTAAATTATCACTCACAACTGTTGATGTAGGAACAGGAACACCTTTAGGTATTGTTTGTGGTGCGCCTAATGTGGCTCAAGGCCAAAAGGTATTGGTGGCAACTATTGGTACTATGATTTATCCTGCAGGTGGCGATCCGTTCAAAATCAAGAAAGGTAAAATACGTGGTGAAGTATCTGAAGGGATGATCTGTGCAGAAGATGAGTTGGGTTTAGGCAACTCTCATGCTGGTATCATGGTATTGGATGCTAATGCTACTGTAGGCATGACTGCTGCTGACTATATTAAAAGTATTGGTGGTTATGGCCCTGACAAAATAATGGTAGAAAGCGATACGATCTACGAAATTGGTCTAACTCCTAACCGTTCTGATGCTACAGGGCACTTGGGTGTTGCCTTTGATTTGGCTGCTGCTCTTAAGACTAACTATGAGGGGCAAGGTAAATTCACACAGCCTGATGTTAGCGCATTCAAAATAGACAACAATAGTTTAGCTATAGAGGTAGATATTCAAAATTCTGATGCTGCTCCACGTTATTCGGGGGTATGTATAGCAGGGGTAACTGTAAAAGAGTCTCCATCTTGGTTGCAAAATCGCTTAAAAGCAATTGGACTAACTCCTAAAAATAACATTGTAGACATTACCAACTTCGTTTTACACGAATTAGGGCAACCACTACATGCTTTTGACTATGATGCTATTGCTGACAAAAAGGTAATTGTACGCAACTTAGCTGACAAAACTAAATTCACTACATTGGATGAAGTGGATCGTGAGTTGAGCGAAGAGGATTTGATGATTTGTGATGGTCAGTCTAACGGAATGTGTATTGCAGGTGTTTTTGGTGGCATGACTTCGGGTGTGAAGGAGGAAACAACTAACATCTTCCTAGAGTCTGCGCACTTCCACTCTACTACTATACGTCGTACAAGCATGCGTCATTTGTTGCGTACAGATGCTGCTACTCGTTTTGAGAAAGGTACTGATCCTAATATTACAATCTATGCCCTGAAGCGTGCTGCCTTGTTGATTCAAGAGTTGGCAGGTGGAACGGTTGCTTCGGAGATTATTGATATTTATCCGAATCCAGTAGAGCGTAATCAAGTAACAGTTACTTACAAAAAGATACAATCCTTAATTGGTGTAGAGATTCCTAAAGATGATATTAATACTATTCTAGGGCATTTGGATATGAATATTTTAGAATCTTCTGAGGAAGGTTTGACTATCGATATTCCAACCAATAAGGTAGATGTAACTCGTGATGTAGATGTAATAGAGGAAATTTTGAGAATATATGGTTACAACAAGGTAGAAGAACCTGGTGTATTAAAATCTATTTTAGCGTTCTCTCCTAAACCTAATCCACATAAGGTTCGTAATCTGATTGCAGAACTGTTGACGAGCAATGGTTTTAGTGAGATGATGGCAACTTCTATGATGCGTTCTAGATATTTCAAAGAAATATTGCCGATAGCTGATGAAAAATTGGTTTATGTTAATAATACTTCTAACCAACACCTAGATATCTTACGTCCAAGTATGGTGTTCTGTGGTTTGGAGGCAATCTTGCACAACCAAAACCGTCAGCAAACGGATATTAAGCTCTATGAGTTTGGTAAAACGTATCTCAAAACAGATGAGGATTATAAAGAAGAGCAATTTTTGACTTTATTCATAACAGGACAACGTTATGGAGAGAGTTGGTTGAACACTTCTAAACAAGCTAGCGATTATTACACACTAAAGGCGTATATCGAGCAGGTATTGACTCGTATTGGGTTGGATAGTGGTAAGATGCAGCGTACTGTAGTGGAAGATGCTCCTTTTGCTTATGCGCTTAAATACCATAGAGGCCCTCAAAACATTGTAACATTTGGTCGCTTGTTGCCTAAGATGCAAAAAGCAATGGCTTATAAGGATAATAATTTCCAAAAGATCAAACAGCCTGTATTTTATGCAGAGTTCCACTGGGATAATATCCTAAAGGCTTTGAAAAAACATAAAGTACAATTCAAACCTGTTTCTAAATATCCATCTGTTCGCCGTGATTTGGCTTTGGTGGTGAATAAGTCTATAACATTTGAACAGATTTTGGGTATTGCTATCAAATCTGGTAAAAAACTACTCAAGGAGACTAATCTTTTTGATGTGTACGAACATGAGGAGCATATCGGAAAGGGCAAAAAATCTTATGCTGTGAGTTTCATCTTCCAAGATGATAACAAAACACTCAAGGATAAAGATATTGATAAGATCATGAATAATCTTATTCAGAACTACGAAAATAAGTTGAGTGCTTTGATTCGTAAATAACCTGAAGTTATTAAAATAATATACAAAAGGAGGAAACTAGTTTTCCTCCTTTTGCTATTTACACTAGTATGCAAATATCTACGATCACCAAAGATAATATTCACAAACTCTCTTCTCTCCTATCCGCATCTTATGGAGAGCCAATTGAGATACAAGATGAACTAGATTACTTTCCTAAGGAAACGATATATTGGTATGTTGCTTTCCAAGAAGAAACTCCTCTTGGATTTATAAGGCATTTCAAGATTGGTGAATCTACTAAACATCAGTTGGAATTATATGCATTAGATTTAGCAACCAAGAAAAGATTGTTGTTGTATTTTTTGAAGCAAGTTCGAGTGTCTGTTTTATCAAGTATTCGACTTTATGTAAAAAAAGAGCAATATGCTTTTGTAGATTTTTTGGAGACCTTAGATTTTGAAATGCAAGAGGAATATTTAGAGCTGGCTTATAAGAATTTGATTGTCTTAACTCGCCATAAAGGAAAAACTAGACTAGCTGAAAATACTGCTCAAGAGGTTCTTGCTATCCAAACTATTTTATACGAAAATTTTGGTTTGATTTCCATTAATCGAATCAAACAGCAAATAAAAGAGCAGATTATTAGTGTAATAGAAAATAAAGATGGTAATATTGTCGGCGTTTGTTTATTTGGCGCTCAAGAAAAAGAGAAAGAAATTATACAAATTGCAGTACAATCAAAACATAGACAACAAGGCTATGGAACTGTTTTATTGAGTCACACAATGGGCCTATTACAAGAGAAAAACTCAGAAATGACGTTTTTTTTGCGTGTAAAAACAAAAAATAAAGTAGCTATCCAAATGTATAAGTCCATTGGTTTTGAAAAGATTGGGACAGAGCAATGGTTTGTCAAAAAATTAAATTAGCTAGTTAACTAATTGTATGTCAGTATAATTATTATAATTAGTAGTTAGAGAACTAAGATTAAATTCAAATGTTATATTTTTACATGCTAATTTCGTATTATTGCATTGAAAATCTTTAAATTTGAATTCTTATATAACTTATAAGAGCAACTTTTTGTAAAAAAGAGTTGGTTATTGATTCAAGGAAATGACTGATTTAGAGGAAAAATTAGAAAGAATAGCAGATAAGGCAAATAAATTAGTTGAGCAAAATACTCAACTTAAACAGATGTGTGAGGACCTGTTGTCCCGTAAACGTCGATTAGAAGCTGAAAATAAGGAGCTAAAAAAAGCATTGGAAGGAAAGGCTGTAGAAGTACAACCTAGCGATCATATGAAAGAAGCTTCTAACGATACAACTGTGTTTGCCAACCAAGAGGAGTTTAAAAAACAAATCGACCAATATATTCAAGACATTGACGCCAGTATACAATGGCTCAAGAAACTTTAAGAAAGCTTATGGCTAACGATCAAATGCTAAACATATCAGTACAATTGGCTGGTCGCCAATATCCATTAACCGTCACTGCCGAAGAGCGTGAAGTGGTTCAAGGGTTAGTTGCCACACTCAATACTGAATATGATGAGCTACATCATCGTTTTGCTAGCAAACTGAATAAGCAAGATTTGCTCTCTATGTTGCTGTTGACTTATGCAAAAAAGTTGCATGATGCTCAACAACAGAACACAAAACAAGACATAGGAGACATTGCTGGTCGTATCAATCAATTAGAAAAAGTTTTAGATTTGGCATTGGCTAAATAACTAAAACAACTCCCTCTTACCGTATATCTTAGTAGACAGAACGCTTTGTTCTTCTACCCTTCTCTAGTTTTCTCCATCCCGAATTTGGTCATTACTGTCCAATAGCCACTCCATTCAACATATATCATAAATTTTTAGTAATTATGGAGAACATACTTTTTATTGTAGGTGCACTAATTTTGGGCCTTATCATTGGATTTTTCTTTGGTAAAGAGGCTCTAAAGCGCATCAATCACCAAAAACAAGTAGACTTAGATAATAAGGCTGATGAGGTCTTGACCACTGCTCGAAAAACAGCTGACCAAAATGTAGCCAATGCTAAATCAAAGGCTAAATCTATCATTAATAATGCAAGAAAAGAGGGTGATAGTATCAAGAAGAAACGCATGTTGGAAGCAAAAGAACATTTTTTGCAACGTAAATCTGAGTTTGATTCTAAACTGAATAAACGTCAGCAAGCTACCAAAAATGCAGAAGTAAAAATAAAAGAACAAGAGAATAAACTAAAGACTCAAGAAAAAGAGATCAACCGCCAAACTACCGAAAACAACAAGATTCGTAAAAACCTAGATAGTCAATTAGAATTGGTAGAAGATCAGTTGGCTTCTATGCAAAAAGCTGAGGTTGAATACCAAAAAAGTTTAGAAAAAATTGCTAAACTCACTACTCAAGAAGCTAAGGAAGAACTTATTAAGAGTATTAGAGATAAAGCAGAAGCAGAGGCAATTTCTTTTGTAAAAGATCGTGTAGAAGAAGCTAAGGTAACAGCTAACAAAGAAGCTAAGAAAATTGTAATTCAGTCTATACAGCGTATGGCTGCAGAGTATACTATCGAAAATACAGTATCTGTATTCAACCTAACTTCTGATGATCTAAAAGGACAGATTATCGGTAGAGAAGGGCGTAATATTAGAGCATTGGAAGCTGCTACAGGTGTAGAAATCATTGTAGATGATACTCCAGAAGCTATCATTATATCTAGTTTTGACCCTGTTCGTCGTGAGGTTTGTCGCCTATCGCTACAACGTTTAGTAGCAGATGGACGTATCCACCCTGCTCGTATTGAAGAGGTGGTTGCTAAAACTAAAAAACAAATAGAAGAACAAATCATGGAGATAGGACAAAGAACTGTCCTAGAGTTAAACATTCATGGTTTGCATACTCAACTTATTCGTATGGTTGGTCGTATGCGTTTCCGCTCTTCTTATGGTCAGAATCTACTAAAACACTCTATAGAAACTGCTAAGCTTTGTGCATTAATGGCAGCAGAGTTAGGCTTAAGTTCTAGAGAAATAAAACTAGCTAAGCGTGCTGGTCTTTTACATGATATTGGTAAAGTAACAGAGGAAGAAACAGAACTTTCACATGCTTTGATCGGTATGAAATTGTGTGAGCGTCACAACGAAAAAGCTCCTGTAGCGAATGCTGTTGGTGCTCACCACGATGAGGTAGAAATGAAGTTTATCATCTCTCCTATAGTACAAGCTTGTGATGCTATTTCTGGTGCTCGTCCAGGAGCTAGACGTGAGATATTAGAAAGCTATATCCAACGTATTCAAGACCTTGAGAGCTTAGCAAAATCTTATGATGGAGTACAAAAGGTTTATGCAATGCAAGCTGGTAGAGAATTGCGTGTGATTGTTGAAGCAGAAAAAGTAGGCGATGATCGTGCTGAAGAGCTGTCTTTCTTGATCTCACAACAGATTCAAGATGAGATGCAATATCCTGGTCAAATAAAGGTAACTGTTATTAGAGAGAAACGTGCTGTCGCATTTGCAAGATAGACGAAAATAGGTTAAATTGTAAAGCAGTTTGTTCTAAACAGGGCAAACTGCTTATTTTTTTTATCACTATAATATATAACAATCAATTATGAAGTCTTTTTTTATTCTCCTAATGTTTGCCTTATCTACAGCTCTTATTGGCACTAGCTGTAACAGCTCTAATGCTGATAGTGGCAATGCTGCTTTATCAGCCAATGCCCGTGCTGGTGACAACGAAGAAGCACAACCAAACACTGACGAGCCAAAGATTACTGAATCAACTAATACAGAACCATATACCTCTGAAGAAGGTAATTTTTCTATCCTTTTTCCTGGTACTCCAGAAAAAACTACAGAAACTACACCTACCGAAGTAGGCCCAATTGACATTACTATGTATCTATACGAAGCTGGTCCTACTCTAGCTTATTTAGTTGGATACTCTGACTACCCTGAAGAGATCATCAAGAATGGTGATGTAAACGAAATGCTAAAAGGTGCTCAAGAAGGAGTTGTTGGAAATATCCAAGGTGAGATCGTAGAGGATAAAAACATTCTTTTGGATGACAAACATTCTGGTAAATACTTCACTGCAAAATCAACTCAATTTAACGTTGTTTATGAATTGTATCTAGTAAATAACCGTTTGTACCAAGTTGGTGTTATGTCAACACAATCATTAGACAATGATCCTGTTGCTAAAGAATTTGTTGGATCTTTCAAATTGCTTAGTTCAGGAAATGATGGTGGTGAAGAATCACAGTAAAAATATAGCATAAATATCAAGGGGTGCCTGAAATATATTTCAAGCAGCCCTTTTTATATTATTAGCATAGCCTTGTGAGCTTATTTATCCTTTTCTTCGTCCTTTTTCTTCTCCTCGTCTTCTTTCTTCTTCTTGTCCTTTGCAGATTTCATATTAAAGGAATTTGCTTTACTAATTGTAAATTTATCCGATTTCATCTTCTTCTCTTTCTTCGCTTTACGTTCTTGTTCTCTTTTAGCTATAGCTGTTTTGCGCTCTTCTGCTTCTTTGCGAGCTTTTGCCTCTGCTATTTCTTTTTGTTCTTTCTCTAGTCGTTCTTTCTCTTCCTGACGCTTACGCTCTGCTTCCAGTACTTGAGAATCTATAAGATTGCGTTGAATAAAGTTTAGAGCATTACTACTCATTACTTTTTCAGCAATTTCGGCAGGACTATAATCAAACATTAGCTCTCTAATTTCCTCAGCTTTAAACAAGTCGTGTATATCTTCTGGCTTCTCCAAAAACTGCTGAATATCATTTGCCAAGTCAGCTAATTGTTCTACAGAAGAGTAAGGCTCAAAAGGCTCATACATCGCATCAAAATCAGATCCTATAGTAATTATTCCCCAAGCCTTGTTGTTGTTCATAGATTTCACAACCTGTAGCATGTTAGCCATAATAACTTTTACACAAGCCTTTCTTCGTTGCAAAGACCCTGTCAAGGTATTATTAATCTCATTAATCGCCAACTGTCCAGCAATAACAGATTTATCTAGAGAAATACCTAACAAGCCTCCTGAAGTATAGATCTCACGAATATCCTCCTCACTTAGGTTTTGCTGCCAATGGTTCAGGTAGGAATTATTATTCTTAGAATCATCATCTTTTTTGCGGTACAATGGATTTTTACTAACATTTCCACTTACACCACAGTGACTACATATTACAGGAATCTTATCTCCCATAATTGCCCCACGCTCTATCTTTTTGTAGTATCGTTTTCTTGAGGACAAACTCATCCCTTTCACATCAATCAAAATACGTCTCCCCTTTTCTTTAGATAGTAATCTATCTATTACATCCTCTGCTATATCCGTTTGTGGTTTATTGACTACAGACACTTTACCAAAAATAGATTGCTGAGATTTGTTTAAGGACATAGACACACCTCCTAATCCATTATCAAAGGTTTTGGCTAAAGACATCCATAAAATAGGAATATCTAAGTATTCATCCGAGTTATTCGTTATAGGTAAAGCTCCTTTTAGACGATCTACATTCTCTAGCGCTAAGGCCTTATATTCTTCCAAATCTGTAATCTTATCATTAATATAGATAGAATGACCTAATATATGCCCTCCCTCTAATGTTAAGACTAAGCCTATCCGGTTAGGATCCCTAACAATCTCTGTCATTTCTTGCTTTGTCCTAATGATATTGTAAGAATAAGGAAAGCCATTAACATACTGCGTTTTATATTCAAAACGCTTGATATATTGAATGTTTTCAATCAAATCACTAAAGTAATCGATTTCCTTACGTCTCAAGAATAACTGATTAGCCACTATACCTGTTAAACAAGAAATTGTTTCTTTCTTATTTTTTTCATTCAGGTAATTGGTAGAATTAATAATTCTTTGTTCTATAGGAGAAAGACTAACACAAGCAATCCGAGCATTTCCTTTAGCTAAAGATTCTAGATTAGATTGAGAGTGTTTAGGTACATTATTTCCTATTGTCTGCATAACTTGAGCGGATCGCTCTGCACCACATTCATGGTAAATAGGCTCCCAAATATCATACTCCATGTCAGACACATAACGAGAGTTAAATGGCTTTAGAGTAGAGTTAACATGAATATCTACAAAAGTTTTGACTCCCTTTTGAGTCCACCCTTCTGTAATACTGCAGAAACTCATCAAACAAGCCCCTAAGGCTGTCATCCATATTTTCATAAACTTGTTTTTTTCTTTAAAAAGAATTCATTTGGAATTAGAACAATTTCAAGTAAAATTGTTCCCTATAAAAATACGTTATTTTTGAGGTATTTTCAATTGTTGTTTTGGTGTTATTGTATTGTTTGACAAATTATTAACGCTTTTTATCTCATCTACTGACACCTTATATTTCACAGATAATCGATATAATGTTTCTTGAGGTTGCACCTCATGCATTACAAAACCAGTTTTATTAGTACTAACTCCATTATCCTCTACATTATTATTAGTTGTAGTTTTAGGTACAGGATTAGTATTGGTAGTTGTAGTTCCAGTACCACCTATTCCAGCAGGAAATAATGCAGCCTTATTCACTTTAGGGCTATCTACAGATACATTTGTATTTTCGTTTGGTGTATAAGTAGTTTTTGGTGTATACAGTGCTCCAGTATTTGTTGTATTATTAAAATAAGAAGTATCTACATCCTCTTCGATCATCCATGAAGTATCATTATCTATTTTGATATCTTTTTTCCCAAAAGCAATAGAATCTTTATTCACTGTAGTATTTAGTGTTGGCTTCTTTGTATAAATATTATCCTCATACACAGGAGTATTCAATTTTACATCCTCTGCTTTTGGTCGTTTTATTGTTACAGAGCTAACTACTGGTTTATATGTATTATTATTATTATTAGTTCCATCATCTGGCAATTTATCTATATGTGAAATAGAACGCATTGCAGGTCTAGCCAAAGCCTTTTCCTTCAATCTAATTATTTCTCCATTTTTGGGTTCTTGCCCTTCTACCATCAAGTTTTTTTCTAATAGTGCTTGTAGTTTCATCCCATAAAGCTGAGCAATTTCATACATTCTTTCATCATTCTCTACTTTATGAAAATCTTTTTGCCCTTTAAAACTGCTACGTTTTGGGGATATATACACATATTGATTTTTCAAGAGAACATCACCATCTACTAGGTCATTAAACTTCAACAACTTATTATATGGAATGCCAAATCGAATAGATGCATCTAGTGGCGACTCTCCATCCTGAGCCATTACAAAACTAGCTCCATTGTGTCTAAATATTCCTTTTTTGTACCTTTTGAAAAGGAAACTTGCTCTTTTAGTCCTAAGTTTCCGCTCTATCGGTTTAGGCTGTGTGTATATAGATGTGTTTTTGGGCAAATCTGGTGTAGCCTTAGGCTCAAAAACTACTAAACCTCCTGAATTAACCTTATCATATTGGCTTAGTTTATACAATTCTATCGTATGTATCAATTTAGTAGGATACTTAGGGTCTGTTGCATAACCTGCTTTACGCAACCCCTTTGCCCAACTTTTATAGTCGGTAGTAGGATAGTCAAATAGAAAAGCATAATGTTTTCTATTTACTAAAAAATCAGTGTGATCTATATAAGATTGCTCTGCAGAACTATACACCCTAAAGCAAGATTTTTTGGCTTCATCATCCCATTTCTTATAAGTTTCACCTCCCCAATCTTTAGTACATTTGATACCAAAATGGTTCTTAGCCTCACGCGCTAAAGTACTTGTTCCATAAGCAGATTCATGAATACCTTGAGCCAAGGTAATACTGGCAGGAATACCACTTCGTTCCATTTCTTTTATGGCTATATCCTTATACTTGGCTATATAGGCCTTAGGAGTAACAGTCTTTTGAGAAAAGGCTGTTAATGGGAACAATAAGCCCATTAACCACAATACTTTATTTTGCATATTTACTCTATATTTCTGCTTGCGTCTTCTTAGCATAAATGCTATTTTTATTTAGAACATGTTTTAATCAAAAACAGTTAACCTATTTTATATTTTTTTCCAAAATTGAATATCTGTCTAAAATACGAAAAAAGAGGTGCAATTTAATATTGCACCTCTTTCTTTTTGACTTTGACGTATAGAACTAATAATCTTTTTCTATTTTTTTCTTTTGACACCACCACCACCAAAGTTACCTTTAGGAGTTGCAGTTGCTCTTAACTTAGGTTGTCCTTCATCAGAGTTTTCATTAAACATAACAAACTCTCCAACTTCCGGTTCATCACCTGTTCTCATATAGTTGCGTTGGTACAATTTTGATAATTTGATACCATAACGTTGAGAAATGCTGTGCATTGTTTCTCCTATTACAACTTGGTGTTCTGTTTCGTTCTTAACATAAGAAGCTTTAGCCTCTAAGTAAATATAACAACCTTTAGGCAATACTTGCTCATCATCTTCTAAGTCATTATACTTAAGAAGATCTTTATATGCAGTGTTATAACGCTCTGCAATATCAATCAAGCTCTCTCCTTCTTCCAAGGTAGTTGCTTTGCGACCACTTTGGTAGAAAATACCGCTAGAATTTTTTTGTTTTTCAGGGAATAGAGCTACCTCAAGTTTTGGCGTGCCATCAGGGTTAAAGAACTTAGCTAGAGGATCTGATTTCAAAATACCTTGTTGGATATTTTCTACATGCTCTAAGCTAGATTGCATTTGACCGATAATCTCGCTTTGGCGAGCTATGTTTTGGTCTAAAACACGAACCTTCTCATTGAAGTTTTCTCTTGTTGTATATTGTTTTTGCTGCATAGCAACAATTTGATCTCTAAATTCAGCTTGACGCTCCAACAACTCTTTTTGATGAATTTCTGCTTCTTGCAAAATAGATTCTAAACGATCTACACGTGCTTTTAGATTATTGATATTTACAGCTCCACCTTGTGCTGCAAAATCTTTAGAAACTAACACATTGTTTGTGTAAGTATCATACTCTTGAAGAGAATACTTTTCGATTACTTGAATTAACTTATCAGCATAACTAGGATCTGTTGCATAACCAGCAGACAATAATCCTTCAGCCCATTTCTTATAATCACCATTAGCTCTTTCAAAAAGAAATGCGTAATGAGAACGAGAAGCTAAAAAATTAGAATGATCTACATAAGAATCCTCAACAGTAGAATATTTTCTGAAGCAGTGGCTGTTTCTTGCTATTCCTGTTTCGGTATGTTCTTTACTTTTGCAGAAGTAAGTTTCGCCTGTCCACCCTTTGTGACATTTTATGCCAAAGTGATTATTAGCACCTGTGGCTAATTCACTTGTTCCAAAAGCTGATTCAAGCATTCCTTGTGCAAGAGTAATGCTGGTAGGGATGCCTACTCTATCCATCTCGTCTATTGCGACGTTTAGATATGTCTCTATGTAGGCGTTGGCCACATCGCTATCCTCGGCTAGAGGAGTCGCCCTCAATGTCCCCACACAGGACACCGTCATGGCTAGTGCTGGTATAAGAAAAGTTTTCAAAGTCATTCCGTCAAAAGATTTTGCTAAGTATAAGAGTTCTAAGTACAAATCTAGTCAACTTCTGCTAAAAACAGAAACAAACTACACATTTTGTAACGAATCACAAAATATATAATTATATCTAATTTGATTTTTAGTAAAAATTGTTGTGTGTGTGCTTATTTGTTTGAGGGTCAAGTCGTCAAACACTTGATTGTAGCGCAAAAATAGCAAAAAAAATGGCATTTCCGAAATGTTAAGAAAATTACAAAATTCCTTTTTTTTTTAAAACAAACACCAAACCACCTAAATCATTGACAAACAGTGTATTTTTGGCCCAAAATATTTTTTTTGCATTTTAAGCTATTTAGACTCGTTACAGATAAATTTCTTATAATTTCTCTATCAGCATCAACCCATCTCTGATTGGTAGTAGCATATTTTTAACCCTAGGATCATTCTGTACTTTTTTATTAAAAATATTAAGAGCCTCTGCTTTTTTGTCTTGTTTAGCAGCAAATACCTGCCCACTCCACAAAACATTATCAGCGATAATGTATCCTCCTACCTTCAATTTAGGCAAAATCAGGTCACAATAATTGGAATAATTAACCTTGTCTGCATCTATAAACACTAAATCTAAAGTCTCTTCTAATTTTGGAACAATTTCCATAGCATTGCCAATATGATAACGAACAACATCTGTCAACCCAGCCTTTGCAAAAAATGCATCTGTAGTCTCCTTGAGCTCCTCATTAATATCAATAGTATGCAACACTCCTCCATCTTGCAACCCTTCTGCTAAACAAATAGCAGAATACCCTGTAAATGTGCCAATCTCTAATATACATTTGGGTTTGAGCATTCTACTAAAAAAACTCAAAAATTGTCCTTGCAAAAACCCTGAAAGCATTTGAGGCATCAGCACCTCTAAATGAGTTTTTCGCTCCAAAGCTCCCAATACTTCTGAGTCAAAAACATTAGTATGCTCTTCTGCATATTTAGAAACATCTTTAGGTAAAAAATCCATAATATTTATTTAGTTGTAAATTTTTGTCAAGCAAATTATTCTTTGTTTTACTGCCCAAATTTACGATTTTTTTTTAGGATAAAAGCAAAAAAAATTGTATCTTAGTTGTTCTGCTTAGCGCAGTAATTTATTATTCTTTTATCACTCAAAAGTTAATTATTTATATGTTGTACAACAACCTTAAATTTCAAACTCGTGAATCTGAACAAGAGGATGTATTAACACTAGATGACGTGGAACAAGGAGTTAAATTGATTGTTTATAATGATGATGTCAATACTTTTGACTGGGTTATAGAATGTTTTGTAGATGTCTGTCAACACACAGCATCACAAGCTGAACAACTTAGTTATATTGTGCATTTCAATGGCAAAGCTACTGTAAAAACAGGTAGCAAAAATGATTTAAAACCTATGAAAGATGCACTTATTGACAAAGGACTTTCTGCCGTTATTGAACATTAAACATATTTAATATAAAATATAATTAGGCACCTTGCTATCTATGCAAGGTGCTTTACTTTTTTATAGCTATTTATTCCTACACAAAAGCAAACTACCCTATTTATTATGTATTGGTTGTCTAAAGATCTAGTTTTTCCTCACCCTAAATATGCTGATGAAGATGGTGTTTTAGCTGTAGGAGGAGATCTATCTATAGAACGCCTGTTATTGGCTTACGAAAATGGTATTTTTCCTTGGTACAATGAGGGAGAACCTATTGTTTGGTGGGCACCAGACCCCAGATTTGTACTCTTTCCTTCCGAAATATCAGTATCGAAAAGCATGCGAAAAATCATTCGTCGAAAGACATTTGAAGTCCGCTATGACACAGCTTTTGAGCAAGTCATTGAGGCATGTTCTTCCACACCTAGACTAGGGCAATCAGGCACTTGGTTAATACCCGAAATGATTGAAGCCTACATTCAGTTGCATCAACTAGGTCTAGCTCACTCTGTAGAGACTTGGCAAGATGGAGAATTGGTAGGTGGACTTTATGGTGTTTCTTTAGGAAAGTGCTTCTTTGGAGAGTCTATGTTTTCACATCGCTCCAATGCATCCAAAACAGCTCTAATTCATCTTGCTCAAACATTAGACAAACAAAATTATAGTCTGATTGATTGCCAAGTACACACTCCACATGTAGAAAGCATGGGAGCTCGACTCATCCCTCGCCAAGAATTTACGAATTACTTAGAAAAGAATAAAAAAGAACCTACTAAACAAGAATCTTGGAGTCATTTTGCAACGATATAACAACACAATTCTCATGCTAAAAACCATCAGTTTAACCCTCATGGGCATTGCTTATATAGCTGTAGGTATCAGTCATTTTCTCAACCCTAAGTTCTTCAAAGAAATAATGCCTACTTGGGTTCCTATGCCTACCCTGACCAATATACTTGTTGGAATAATAGAAATCACACTTGGAGCTTTACTCTTTTACCCTCCCCTCAGTCAATATGCAGCTTGGGCAATTATGGCATTGCTACTTGCCGTTTATCCTGCTAATATATACCATTACCAAAAAACAAAAAAGGAGGGCATAAATGCCACTCCTATGCTTATACGCCTTCCCATTCAATTTTTGCTGTTAGCTTGGGCTTGGTGGCATACTTTTTAACCTTTTACTGTAAAAATAGGCTCCAACTCAGCCACTACGGTAGCCATATTACTATCTTCTTGTGTCTGAATAACAGGACCAATATCCTTAAAAGCAAAAGGTGCTTCCTTCTTGATTTCATCCTTCCACTTTTGCAAGATATCACTTCTGCCACGAATATGGTGCGCATTAGGATCAATAGGTGTTACAATATTGAAGCGTTGTATAAACTCTTCAAAAAGCTGATCATTAACCTTCAAACTATCACCTCTAGATAAGCTACGACCAGCTCCATGACTTGTACTACACAAACTTTCTGCACAGCCCTTACCTGCCAAGATAAAGCTACTTGCTCCCATAGAACCAGGAATCAACACAGGCTCGCCTGTCCACTGAAACTTGGTGCCCTGCAATTGCTCAGGGCCTCGTGCAGGACAAGCTCCCTTACGGTGTACAAAGGTTGTTTTATCTCCTTTATTCTCTTTCCATAGCATATTGTGGCCACTGTCATACAACAGTTGGTTATCAAAATCGCCAAACTGTTCAGTCAACACACGTTGCATCATCAAACTCAAAAACATACGATTGCCAAAAGCAAAATTAGCTGCATTGTTCAAGGCCATCCAGAAGTTATTCCAATAGTGTTGATACTGTTCTGAAAAGGGCAACGGGAATATCCCATTTTTAGGATATCGAAGTTGTTTAGGATATAAATCACGTAAGATATCTACAAAATAAGCTGCTGTAGGATAACCCACACTCACCGATCCTGTATGTATCATAATCGTTACCATTCCTTCCTTGATCCCCCAAGCATGTGCAATAGCACCATCATGGATTTTATTAACACGCTGAACCTCCACAAAATGGTTGCCCCCTCCAATAGAGCCAATTTGACTATCATAAGAAGTATAAGTTTGTTTGATGTAATTGTCTAAACCTTCAAATACTCCATCTGTTATCAAGCTTCCCATATCAATTACACGTTCCAAGTCAGCTTCTTGCTGTTGAGCATTATAATACCTCCAAAGACCACTATTTTTAGTCTCCTTATGGGTTTCTAATAAGCCCATTAAACCGTTTTGCAACAAGGATTCTTTCTGATTAGGTGTCAAAGGAATTTGACGACCACCTTCAAAATAAATATACCGAATAGATTGAGCTAATGGCTTTAATTTTTCTCGAATAGCTGACTCTGATAAATCGGTCAGCATCAAACGCATTCCACAGTTCACATCCTTTCCTATTGCTTGTGGAGCAATAAACCCTTCTGTCACCATAGTTGTTCCAATCGGGATACCCTTTCCTTTATGGAAGTCGGGCGTAATAGCCAATTGATTGAGGCTAGCCCCATTGGCAAAAAAATCAGGGTTATGTGCTTGCAACTCTTCTAAGGTTGCTTGTAGATCCAACAATGTTTTAAGTTCATCTACAGCTGCTTGCTCTACCTTCACCTTTTCATTGGCAAAAACGTTCACAGGAATGCCATAAGCATTACGTAAAATGCTCTGATTGGCAGATACTCTGTCCATCTTAATTTTTATTTTAATTATTCTAATAGAAAATAAGCCCACACAGGATTGTGCAAGTTGTCTTTATCAAGAAGGTTTCTTTGAATATAAATCAAAGCAGCAGCAGAATAAACCTTCTGGTATGTTATGGTTATTCTAACCTCAGTAGAGTTTAAATAGTTCCTATCATAAAAAAAACCTCCTTAAACAAAGTTTAAGAAGGCTTATATATCTTGATATCATTATTAAATTAAAAATTACTGTTTCTGTCGAGGATCTAAGGCATCAGTCAAACCTTCTCCCAAGAGATTAAAGATGGTAACGGTTATAAATATAGCCATACCAGGGAAAATAGCCAACCACCAAGCAGAGAATTTATCTCTAGAAAGCTTGAGTAATGACCCCCATGTCACTTGATCATCAGGCACACCTACACCAATAAAGGATAGGAAAGACTCTGTCAGAATAGCTGAAGCAATACCAAAAGCAACCGCAATCAATACAGGTGCTAATGCATTTGGAATAGCATGTCGCATAATAATCCTAAACTCACTATACCCAAAAGCTTGAGCAGCTTCTATATATTCCAGTCGCCGCACACGGAGCAATTCAGCCCGTATAAATTTGGCTATACCTGTCCACGAAACGATACCAATAATAACCATTACATAGACCAAAGAAGGTTTCTCTATAATTGCTATAATTGCCAATATCAAGATTAATATAGGTATAGAGTTCACCACCTCTATCAAACGCATTATCAGTATATCTAAGGTGACCACAACCCTTTTCCCGAGTATAGGTATCCTCTTGAGAGGGATCGTCAGCAAGTTAGCTATCGCAAAGATGCCTGCAAAAATCCCGAATGTTATCCCCAATTGACCAAACAATCTACCTTCACCTAAAGCATCGCCAAAAGCATAACTTCTAACACCAAAGGCATAGAAAATAGCTAATATAAATGCTATAGAATTCAATAGAATCCGTATTCGGGAGACCTTGAGTCGATCATCACCAAAATAGCCTGACAAGGCCCCAAAGAATATCCCAATTAGAGTAGCTATAGACATAGCTATCAGCCCCACCAGCATTGCGGTACGGGTACCATGAATCATTCCCGAAGCAACATCTTGCCCCAGGTTATCCGTTCCCAAATAGTGCCAGCCATTATTCTTTCCTATTTTTTGTTCATCAAAAGGCCCTACAAATTTTGTATTTTTATAATCTTTAGTTGTAGGAGAATAGGTAATAGGCGGAAATATAGCAGACTCATAGTCTTGTTCCAACCATTTTTTATAGACAAATTTTTCGTCCCATTGAGCCATACCTAAGTCCACCAAGTATTGTCTGAATACAGGGAAATAAGTTTCTCCATCTACATTGCAATACAATGGACGTTCATTTGCTATAAAATCTGCAAAGATGGCCAAAAATACAATCACATAGAAAAAACGCAAGGACCAAACCGCCAAACGGTTTCGACGAAACTGGCGACGTACTATCGACCAGTAATCCTGCCCTTCTTCATCCGATCTATTTTCGATCGCCTTAGCAACTTCGTCTTGTTTCTTTTTACCAAAAAACATCATTTATTTATATGCTGATTTGCGTAATTACTTAAACGAAACTCTTGGGTCAACCACTGCATACAAGATGTCAGCGATCAAGTTACCAATCATAGTCAATATAGCAGCAAACATAACTATAGTAAACACTACAGGCCAATCTCTTGCTATAATTGAAGTAAACACTAGTGTTCCCATTCCAGGAATGGTATATATTAACTCAATGGCAATAGACCCAGATAATGCTCTAGGAAATACTGCACTAAATAATGTAATAATTGGGAATAAAGAGTTGCGGAAAGCATGTTTCCATATTACTTTTCGCTCACTTAATCCTTTTGCTCTAGCTGTACGAATATAATCTTGTCTGACTACTCCCAACATAGAACTACGCATTTGTCTAGACAAGAACGCCAATGATCCATAAGTTATACAGAAAATAGGTAAGATCATATGATGCAAGATATCCAACAATACTGTCCAAAATCCAGCATTCTTATCTTGAGCAATCTCTAAATCTTGCACACCTCCACTAGGAAACCAATCTAGACCATATTCTGGAGTTGTCAAAAACACCATTAGTATAGTTCCGATCCAAAAGGAAGGAAGTGAGTATAGTACAAATAAAGAGGTAGTATTAATATTATCAATAGTGGATCGATTTTGCAATTTCCAAGTTGCACTTTTTACCCCTAATGGTATCGAAATCAGATAAGATATAAGAATGGCAAAGAAATTCATGAGCAGTGTCCAATATAAGGCTTCGCCTATTTTGGTTGCTACAGGTCGATTATCCATATAAGAGATACCAAAATCGCCTCTCAAGAAACCTTTGCCCGTAAATTTTACTAAATTTTGAGATAAGGTATCTCGTTTAGCAAATAAGACATCTATTTCGTTATTTACGCTAGCTAATCCAGCAGAAACCTCATTTATCTCTTGGCGCATGTCTTGAAGCACCAATTGCATACTGTCCAAATTAATCCCTTCAACTATTGAATCAATCTGATATCGAACCGCCAAACTATCTGATTTTAATTGACGAAGTGTCAATGTAAATTCATCACGTTTAGGAGTCTTTGTCAAGATTGTTTCAGACAAGACTGCTACTTGTTTATAATCTGTACTATCCACTGAACTCAGCCAAGGATAATCACCAAACATCCAAGTATGATACTGGTTATCAAACCCATACCATCTTAGTGTAGGAATATATAGTTTGTAAGTAGATGGATTATTGGGGACAGCATCATAAGCAGCAATAACCGTTTTCCATTCATCCGAAAAACCACTAAATGCAGTTGTATCGTTAGCTATAGTCTCCTTAATCGTATTTTGCTTAAACCGAATGGTTTCATCCGTATAATCTAGAAACAGGTCATTTAGAGTAGATCTAATTGTCCGTTTAGCAGTATAATCTGCATTTTGGCTAGGCACCCCTGCTATTGCAAATTCAAAATCACGCAAGGCATTATAATAAGCCATGATTTGTTCTGAATTTCCATACTGATTGATCAATCGTCCAACCAATTCTCTATGATGCGCCTTTTGAATTTTATACAGGTCTGCAGGATATGCAGTAGAAGTAAATGAGAAATAAAAAGTTGGTTTGTCTAGCCCCAATTCTTTTGCCTTTTCGGCATAAGCCTTCTCTCCTGATACCAACTGTTCTTGTTGACCAGTGTCACCAGATTGCATTCCTCCTTTCAATATCACCTCTACAGGATCACCAGGAGCCATCTTGCTCAGGCCAAATATCAATAAAGAAATAAGGAAGAACGTAGGTATAAATATCAATATACGCTTAACAATATATTGAAACATTGTTTGCTAATTAGGTTAAGTTAGGAATTAAAAGTCAATATTTTCGATTACTTGTCACTAGCAATCAAGCACTTAGGAATCGGGGATTAAAAATATAAAAGTACAATTTTGCCTCTTGTTGCCAAAAATAGATAATCCTTAGCTCTTTTTAGAACTTTATTGCAAAGGATTTTACAAAATTTTTAGGAAGCCTCCCCTCTTCTCTTACAATTAGTTCTAAACTACACAATTATAACAACTCTGCGATTAACTCAGGTATTTCCCATTCCTTTTCTTCATCCGTTGGATAGTGATAGAGCTTTTCCATTTGACTACGCATACTATCTGGCCAATCTCTATAACTCCCATCCTTCAACACACAAAGGCAGTAAAACTTCCAAGGTGCGTCATCTGTCTGAAAAACAGGTTCTACTTCTTTTAGAATCTTATCTGAAATTGTTGACAAGAATGGCATAAAAACCTGAGCAACAGGCCAATTTACATCTTGTATCCATAAAAGCATGTCGACCACTACAGGTGCTACTGTTGGCCAACCTAATGCAATTAGTTCTTCTGCCTTTTCGGTTTCTATCTTTTCAGAAGGAATCAAACTCTTTATATAACTCAAGTTACGCATAGATTTAGTAAAAGTAAGGTAGAAAGTTTAACTTTATGAGATGCAAGATAAATTAGACTTATACACAGATTATTTATTAACAACCGTTCATCAAGCAACAGCAACTGGCTTGTCTCGACTCG
>JAAEPD010000354.1 GCA_024222455.1 Aureispira sp. | reverse complement strand
GAAAAACTAAAGTTTGTCCATCAACTTAATCATTTTGCAATGAAGTCTAAAATTTACCTTGCTGCTAATAAAGCAGCTTTCAATGAACTTAATACATTAAAAATGGCTAATCCATCTTTTGCGTAACATCAGTTAATAATGAGTTTGCGTCCTGTCAAGTTTAAATATACAGCGGAGTGGATGGCTTCACACCCTTCTATCAAGGAGCATTTTTACTATAATTTTATAGCGCAAGAATATCAAGCAGTATTCCCTAACTCTGCTTGGGGAAGTGGTGAGTATCTTGAAAATGATAGTGAAGAGGTCTTGCAAATAGATACCTACAATGTGCAAATAGTTAATCTAAAAGCGACTCAAGAGCTGGTGAAGCAAAACAAAGAACAACAAGCATTGATAGAGCAATTACAAGCAGAAAATAAAATATTGAAAGCTCAAAATACAAATGTTCAAGAACAAGTTTCTAGCTTGAGAGCAGAGTGGGAGAGTGTTAAAAGTAGTATTGTTAATGAATAAAGTAGTATTATTAGTGAGTAGAACTTAATCAAAACATTTTATTAGGATTAATATGGCATTTTGTAAATTTTGGATGAGTTGCATGATTTTCATTTGCAGTATTGCAAGTGGGTATGCTCAAACAGCAGATGAACTGTTGTCCAAAGCAAAAAAATTGGATAGACAAGGGAAGTATATTGATGCTATAAAAATATATAAGCAAGTTCTATCTAATTATAAACAAGAATACGGAGAAGAAGCTAAAGAACTGATCTCTATATATAATATACTTGGAAATGTACATTCTGTTAGTAAGCTAGAGAAGTCGCAAGATGCGTTTAATTATTATCAACAAGGTTTAAATTTAGCTGAAATACATTTTGGTAAAGAAAGTAATGAAGTAGCTAAGTTTTTAGTAGCGATAAGCACTCCTTATCGGATGATGAATCAATTTGGAGTAGCTCAAGATGTGCAAAAACAAGCCTTAGCTATTTTTACCAAAAACAAAAATTATGAAGGAGAAGCTGATGTTCTCAATGCATTAGGTAATAATGAGTTGCGTAAATTAGAACAAGGCAAGGGGGATTTTGAGCTGGCCATTGGATATTATAAGAAAGCGATTCGGATAGTAGAGCAATACACTCCTAACGAAAAATGGTTTTTATCTAATTTGAATGCCAATATAGGTGTTGCATTTATGGAGGCTAGACTTTTTGCTCAAGCAGCTGGTTATATGAGGCACAAATTTGAGTTTAATAAGCAACAGTTTGGGCGACATCATCCTAAAGTTGCTCGGGCTGGTATTATGTTATCTTTTATTTATTTTAATTTAGAAGAGTATGAATTAGCTTTAGATGTTGCACAAGAATGTTTGGTTGCAGCTACTACTGATTATACTTCTACAGAACATCCCGTTGATTTTGTAGCAGTATTAGACAGCAATACATTTGTAATTCCGACTATTGTTCCTGGAGTCTTGGGAAATTATATCAAGATCTATTGGGAACAATATCTTAAAACAGGGGATTTAGAGCTACTGAAAAAATCTGCTAATGTAGTTGCTGCAGTTACTAAGTTTGTAGCCACGACACAACAATCTTTCTGGGGGAGTCCACAACAACTCAAAATGCGTAATCGTGCCTTGTATCCTTGCTTAGAATATGGTATTGTTGTTTATCATGAACTATATAAAGAAACTGGTGAATTAGAATATATAGAAAAAGCATTTGAGATAGCAGAGCAGAATAAAGCAATTTTATTGCTCTCTACCTTACAAGCTGAGAAGGCCGCTAAGTATGGTGGGTTACCTAATGATTTAGCCCAAAAAGAGAAAGAAATGCATCAGCGTATAGGCAAATTAGAACAAGCTATTCGGCTAGCTAGAATCAAAAAAGAAGCTGATACATTAGTAATGCGAATCAAGGGCTAAAGCCCATTTAATTTAATTAAAGAAGCAGCTATTCTACCAAATATATGAACTATGAGTCCCTTCAGTGATCGAACTTTAGCGGCTCTTTGAATGTCTGTATGTTCAATAAGCCAATTGAAGAAAGATTCAATTGGTTGTCGAATTTTTGAAACAGCTCTAGAGTAGAGGTCATCAGCAGCTTTATGCCGTTGTTTGTCTATGATTGGCTGTCCTTTTTTATATTTTATTGGAGTAATTAATTCACCTCTTGACTCAATAAATATTTCTTTTAATTCGGTGTCACTAAAAGCTTTATCTCCGAATACTGTTCGATTAGGAACTTGCTCTAATAACTGTCGCTGTGCTTGTAAGTCGTGCTCAGATGCTGGACCTAGTTGTATAAATTCCATTACAGGAAGACAATTACTCCGATGAAATCCAATACCATGCAATTTAACACCATAAAAATACATTTTCTTAGTTGAATTATACCCTTTATCACAGAGTTCTCTAGCTACTTTACCTACTCTGCTGCCACTACATGTTATAATAGGCATAGAATCGGTTAAAGATATCAGTGACTGTTCATTATTTTGTTTAGAATATTTTTCTAGCAAACGCTCTACTAAAACAGGAAATATACTAGCCATTCGATTCAACCGAGCATTATAAGCGGTATAGCTTGGTAGATTTGGAAAACAATGTAGCCAATGATGAAATGTATAGTCATAAATATCTTTTATCCGAAATCGACGTTCATAAGCTACTCCAAATAAGTAAGTAGTCAGTAATTCCTGGTCAGTAAAATCAGGGGCAGATTGATTTTTAGTATGGCGCTTACAATGCCATTGTAATTCTTCTTCGTATATTTCGCATACGTAGAAGTAGAGTCGTATTAGTTGTAGAAGTCGCATTCCACAAATTTACAAAACTCGCTTCTACTTTTATTTAGCCCTTGATTCGCATAGTTAAATTAGCACCATCAACAGTAGCTTTTACAGTATTGGTAGTAAAGTTATAAAAGTTACTAATAGTAATGCGACTGACTCCTTCTGTAGATTCAGAAATTGTATTAGTATAAGAATCATTAGTCCCTGAATTACAAGTTTCTACAGAAGAATATGATCCTAAAAACTTATCTCGCATAATGACATCACACCTGCCTGTAGAATCTTGCTCATAGCCAGCATCACAAATACATATACCTTCTACACAAGTTCCAAAATCTCCACAAACTACATCTCTACATGGATCTGTGTCACATGCCATAAAAGATAAAAGTAAAGCTATACCATAAAATTTTAATACATTATTCATAATTGTTATTTTTTTATTAAAATAAAAAATTTGAGCTCATAAAAAAGCCAAGCAGGCCACTACACCTACTTGACAAGGCAAAAATCACACTACACTAAAAAAAATTAATTGGGGTACTTATTTTAGAGCATTGTTGGATTATTCCTTTATAATTTTCTTCATAATCGGTTTGGCATTATCCAACTGTATAGACAACATGTACATAGCAGATGGCAACAACTGAAAAGCTTCTAAGGTCAATACTTCTTCGTTCTTGATGGTATGCTGTTGATTGTACACCAACCGACCTCTTGCATCTAGTATTCGCACTTGAGCTTCCTCTATCTCTTCCAAATTAGAAAGACGTACATTAACTACATTGTTTGTTGGATTAGGATAAATAGCTATATCAATTGCAGACTTGACACCAAATACAGCTCTTGTTTCTGTGTATTCAGTAGTTCCATCAAAATCAACCTGTTCTAAGCGATAATAGCTAACCCCATCAAAAGCATTAGGATCTAGATATTCATAACTGTTCATAATAGTGCTACTCCCATTTCCTTCTACAAAACCAATGGTTGTAAACTCTGACTCTCCTTCTAACATACGTTGTACAAAGAATCCTTTATTATTGATTTCTGTAGCTGTTGCCCAAGTCAACAATACCTCATCTGCATCCTTACGTTTTGCATTAAAATCAATTAACTCTACTGGCAAGTCTTGTTGCAAATCTTCAACAGCAAATGGAGAAAAGGAGTTGATACCACTACGAGTTTGCGTCCAACTTGTGCCACCTACATTGGTTGCAGCTGTCCAAGTTGGAGATCGATCCCAACTAGCACCAACCCAATGCGAAATTCCGCTCACACTACGATCAAAACTAGGTAGCTCATCCCCTGTATCCCATTGTAAAGTCATGGTAACATCAGAACCACTTGGCACTTCCTCATCGATCATCCAAACCTTGCCAACTACCCCATCAGTTTCTACACCTCCTACAGGATAACCTGTTTGCACTTGATCTTCTACACGTACCCTAAAATTATCTAAGGTACCTGCATTATTCAGTGTAGCTGGGTTATAGATGCTGTTTCCCACTGGAAACACTACATTGCCAACGCCTACTTCTTGTTGCAATACACCTACACTATTGGTTATTATATAGCTACTTGCATTATAGTTGCTAATGGAAGCTCCAGAGCTTAATACTAAATTATTTGCTCCGAGTTCTACACTCCCATTTGTCGTTAAATCTACAGATTGACTAACAGTAACAGGGCTTGCTAAAACAACTCGACTTCCATTACTCACTCTTAGTTGAGTTATATTCACAACAGCATCGCTAGTAATTCCCTGATTTATGCCACCTTCAAACCACAACCAACTGCTTGCACCACCTGTATAAGTAGCTCCTGTATTCTGCACAAAGCCTTGATCTACGTAAATGTTGCCATCATTATTAATCTGACCTCCTGTATGGTTGTTTACTGAGCCATTGTCCAACTTTATATTGGTCCCTGCTTCTACTTTTACGGTTGCATTGTTGTTAACAAAGCGAACTTGAGCCGTTAATAAACTGGGCAGTAGTAGTAGTAAACTTATTTTTATATATCTATTCATAATTATAATTGTTTAATAGAAATTATTACGAATCATTTTTTTAGCTAAAGGCTCTATTTCCCACTATTTTTAATCCCCTAGCCCCTTTTATAAGGGGGATTCCAACAGAGTTAAAGATTACAATAGCAAAATAAACCTAGAAAACTCCTGACTAAAATTCTCTATACGATTATATTCATAATAATGGCTAAGACTTAGCGATTGTAGCGAGGGGTTTAAACCCCTCACTACCTGCATAAACCGCCTAAAACGTTTCTTAACTAGTGCTTATTTAGAAGCATTGGTCTGCAATAGTGCTTTGATTTCGTCTAGCTCTGCACGCATACCTTTCATATCTTCTAATTCTGCCTTGAGCTGATCTATTTCAGTATTTTGACCTTCTAGTTGAGCTACTTTAGCTTTCAACTCTTTATTCTCTTCTGATAATTCTTGTACAGCATTAATCAACGGCATTGTCAACTCCGCATAACGGATTCCCCAAGAACCTGTACCATCAGCATTAGGTTTAGCTACTATAGACGAAGTCACTCCCATATCACTCAACACAGCATCAACATCCTGAGCCAAAAGACCTGTATAACGAGGTGCTTTATCATCATGTGTAATATAACGGTAAGTAGCAGGGCGTAACTGATTTAAGAAATCAAGACCTAATGCATCGTAACGAATATCTTTTTTCTGATTCTTATCAGAAGTCACTGTCCATGCTACTTGTACATCTGCTGCCGTGATAGCAAAATTACCAATACGCACTTTATTAGAAGCATTTACATTTGCCTGATATCCTAATGCTGTTGCATTAGTCAAATTATTAGCTCCTACATTTGCTTGATGTCCAATAAGTGTATTTTGATTACCTGTTGTATTATTAGTTCCTGCATCACGGCCTATTCCTACATTACTATGACCACTAGTAAAACGTAGTGCAAAAGATCCCATTGCGATATTGTCATCACCTGGAGTACCATCTTGTATAGCTTGGAAACCTAAAGCAATATTATTATTACCTGCTGTGTTGTTTAATAATGCTCTAGTTCCTATCCCTATATTCAAAGCACCTCCAATATTATTAACTAAAGCTTGTGATCCTATCGCTACATTTTCACTTCCTCCAACATTACTACCTAAAGCATCTGTTCCTACTGCTATATTTTGTGCTCCAGTTGTATTTACATCTAAAGCACGATGTCCAAAGGCTGTGTTATTGACACCTGTAGTGAGTGCTCCAGCACTGTATCCAAAGAAGGTTCTAGAACCAAAAGAATTATCAATTCTACCTGAATTAGTATTGTTAACTTTTATATTGAAAGCTTGATTGTCAGTTGTACCAATAAAATTAATATTGTCATTGGTACCAGCATTACCTATAGTTCCCCATGCACTCAATGCCCCCCAAGAAGCATTACCATTAGCATCAGAAGTCAATACACGACCTGCTGCTTGGTTACCATCTTCTATGCGTAGTGTGTTTCCTGATGTACCTACTACATGTAGTTTGTCTGTGGGATTTGTGGTACCAATTCCGACATTCCCTCCACTTTGAAATGTAACT
>JAAEPD010000353.1 GCA_024222455.1 Aureispira sp. | reverse complement strand
TAAATGCTTTTTACTTTTCATTATTAGCATTGATCATTGATTTATCACTGATAATCTGTTTAGTTTATATTGAATACTACGATTATACTTCGTTGGCTGAATTTGGAACGTTAGATGAAGATGACACGGCAACCGTGCCTCCAAACGTTTCAACCGTTAAGGATCTAAAAGAAATAACGGTAAAAGATGATAGTAAAACGATAGCCACAACAGCAAAAAAACAGTGCCTAAATTGTTCTAATGAATTTGAGGCTAAGAACAAGAAAAAGAAATTTTGCTCAACCTCATGCAGGGTAAAAAATTGGGAAGTTAAGAACAAGAAAAAATTAACGATACCAACTACCTGAAGACTTTTTTCAGTCCATAAGGATATATATAGATTTTACTAAAATAAGATAGTACACGATAAAGGTTAGTATATATAGTGGTTATGTGTAGTAGTTTAGCATTGAGAAATGGACACTATAGGAGTTCAAATAACTTGTATAACAATTGTTTTACATAAACTAGTGTAAGATTTAAATATATTGTGTACTCTTTTGGGTCAGTAAACTCTTTTTTGCTTTATATTTTCTTATATTTAGGGACATAAAGTGCAGACATAAAAAAAAGCCTTACTTGCTTTCTGTTTGGAGACGGGTAGCAAATTAGGCCTTATTCCGTAATTGTATTACAATTCAAATATACATGAATTTTCTTAAGATTCAAGGTACTCATGCCATTAACGGTGGTAAAATATCTATTCTTAATGTAGATTACTACCTCCAGCTTACACCTAGCAAAACAAATAATCCAAAAGCACCAAAATTACAATTAGTCTATAAAAGGAAGGACGATCCGTTCGACAACGTCCGACTTTCGGGCCTATTCTCCGTCAAGGGAAAACAGGATCATTATAGAGGGGATATTGTAAGAAATGGTAAGAAAACTAAATTTACTTTAGTAATAGACCGATTAATCAACACAGTAACAATAGCACGTTGATTAAATGAGGAATATTACAAAAACAAACAGCCGAAATCAGAGGGCCGTGATAGGTCAATCCCTTGATACATTAGCACAACTCGGGACAGATCAAAAAAAAGGCCCTATAAATGGGGCTTGTAGCTGTGGAGAAAAAAACGACATTAAGCTCAATAAAAGCACAAAAAGTGATAATAAAAGAGCTTTACAAAATAGGGCAGGGAGAAAATGCAGGGCCGTATCGTTAGCCTTAAATTTAGTTGATATTGCCAAAGCTAAAAGGGATAATGCAGATAATATTAAAGAATATAATGAGCATCAAAGCAAAGTTAAAGCTTATTGGAATATTTATCATTGTACTTCCAAACTCGAGCATAACAACGGGAAAGTTACGGGTAGATATTGCAAAAATAGATTATGCTTAGTTTGTAATTCGATAAGACAAGCCCAATTAATAAACAAGTATAGTCCTGTTTTTAATGATTGGTTTAATTGTGATGATCCTCATATATTAACCCTAACTATAGAAAATGTAAAAGATAATTTATTGGGGGCTGTTGTGCAGGAAATGCAAGCAATAATAAAAAGGGTGCAAGGCCGTATTAAAAAGCAATTACAACGGGCCGATAAGCCCTCTATGAAGGGGATAAGGAAATTTGAATGTACCTACAACTCCAAACGGGTAGATTTCCACCCTCATTACCATCTGTTGATTGATACTAAAGAAAATGCTGAATTGTTTAGGCAATATTGGGTAGATGCTGTCCAAGGATCAAAATTGATTAATTGTAAAATGTTTGGTACTGACAAGAAAGGACAAAAAGTATGTTTACAAGATCTTAGGAGGGCAGATCCGAAAGCACTCAAGGAGCTAGTTAAGTATTTTACTAAGATCGTTACAACTAGCAAGGGGCAAAAGCACGTATTTTGTGATTCGTTAGATATAATATTTGGCTCAATAAAAGGCCTTAGAACCTTTCAAAACTTTGGATTTAAGCTACCTAAGGAGGAGGCTAAAAAAGATACATACGAACTAGAACTAGAGCCTAATGAGGCTGAATACATAGGAGAACAAAAAGAACAATATATTTGGAATCAACCTCATGCAGATTGGATATCTAATGTTACGGGTTTAATGCTTAGTGATCATAAGAAGTCTAAACAACTGGAGGAGTTTCCCAAACTAATGATAACCACTACAAACAGTTCATGATGGATAAGCCTAGAAAGCTAACAAAACGAGATTTTAAGAGAATACTATCTAAGGATATGTATATAAATGCCAAAAAGAAAAAACGAAGTAAAGGAGATATGCTCCGTGCCGTTAATACTAGGTTATCTAATGATAATTACAAGGATCTCATGCAGCTATTATCTAGGATCAAGGTAGAACGTTCAGCATTTATAAGATATGCTATTCAAAAGCTAAGTAATGAGATACATGAGGCAATAGAAATGGAGGAGGTACGACAACTAGAAATTTTTAAAGAAAAGAGTAAAAGCAATCTATCTAAATGAAGTGAAGTAAAACAGGCCAAAGGTTCTATAATAGAGGATATTCAGCTCTAATGTGATTGCAGAAAATTTGTAGAATAGTACATAGTATTGTGCTATAAAAAAGGATATGCAAGACATTAAATTATCCTAAAAAAAACCTTTACGTCCTGTGAATAAAATATAAAAAGGTCGTATCTTAAAGGTGCATTAATCGGAGGAGTATTAATCCAGAGGTGGAAATAATACAAGGACCGAATTAACGTAATGTCTATGCAAATAGAATAAGGAGATCGATAGAAATATTGGTTTCCTTTTTTTTTGATCAATAACTATTTAAAAAGGTTAGCTGCCTGTTGTCGAAAACTATAGCAACTAACCTAAATGTTTAATTAAAAACAGTGTAAAGATATGGAAAAAGTATCAATTTCGGGTAGTAGTGAATATCAACAAGAACTCCAACTATTTAAAGATTCTAAGTTATTCAAACGATTAAAGGAGAAGTATAGAGTGAAGCCCTATTATGAAAAAAACAAGAATCTAAGAATCACGGCTCTAACAAGTTCTTATCTGTTTAATCTGTTTTCAATAGCTATTGGTTTTCTGTTTATGTACAAACTGTTTTCAACCTCCTTAGGGCCTGTTTTGGCTATTGTTGTTAGTTCTGCCATACTTAGCACTATAGAGGCCTTTAAACGGCTTATTTTGCCACCTATAGCACAAACTTACCTACAGTTCGGGAAAGTAGCCTACATAAGAACATTTATAGCCCTTACATTAGTTTCTATATCTGCCTTTTTATC
>JAAEPD010000352.1 GCA_024222455.1 Aureispira sp. | reverse complement strand
CCTGGCATTTGCAATATAGAAAGTACAGAATCCCATCCATCTATAGAATTTCTAGATTTCACAGGTACTCCAACTACAGGTAAGGTTGTCAAAGACGCAACCATACCAGGCAAATGTGCAGCACCACCAGCACCGGCTACAATCACTTTCAGTCCTCTCTCTCTAGCCGATGTAGCATAATCTATCATCCGTTGAGGAGTACGATGAGCAGAAACTATAGTCAACTCAAAAGGGATCCCCATTTCTTCCAAAAATTCTGCTGCTGGGCGCATAACAGGCAAATCAGATTGGCTTCCCATTATAATTCCTACTAAAGGTTTCATGTTAGATGTTAGTATTTAGACTGTTAGAAATTAGTATTTAGACACAAACAAACCTATTCATTCTTAGCTTAAAAATTAGGCTGTTACAAATTTCAAGGTTGCTTTGATTTGATCTATTTTTTGTTTGAGGCGCTCCACATCTTGATCTCGAATGGTCACGTGTCCCATTTTTCTGTAAGGCTTGGTTATTTTTTTACCATAAAGGTGAATGTGTGCTCCACTGATATCCATAGTCTCCTCCAAACCTGCACAAACTGCCTCTCCTGTATGTCCTTCCTCTCCTAGCAAGTTGACCATTGCAGAAGGTATAATCAAGGAAGTATCACCCAATGGCCAATTAAGAATAGCTCTTAATTGTTGCTCAAACTGCGATGTCATATTACTTTCTATCGATTGGTGTCCACTATTATGAGTACGTGGAGCTATCTCGTTTACTAAAATTTGGCCATCCTTAGTTACAAACATTTCTACAGCCAAAAGACCTACAACCTCTAGTTTTTGAGTCAAGCCAATGGCAATTTCTTCCGCTTTTTGAGCTAAGGCTTCATCTATTTGAGCTGGTGCAAATAAGTATTCCACCAAATTGGCCTCTGGATGAAAAACTAACTCTACTGAAGGGAAAGCTGATATTTCACCCTTTTCATTCCGTGCTACAATGACTGAAATTTCTTTATCAAAATCAACTAACTCTTCCAATAAACCTAAACCATCAAAAGCCTTAGGTAAATCTTCTTTAGTCCTTAGTATCTGTACTCCTTTACCATCATAGCCCCCTTTTCCTAACTTATTAACAGCTGGCAAAAAATCCACATTGGCAGCTACTTCTGCAGCATTATCCGTAAGAATAAAATCAGCTGTAGGTATGTTGTTTTCTTTGTAGAATTGCTTTTGGATGCGCTTGTCTTGTATCATTTCTATGATATGCGCTTGTGGATAGACTTTTTTGCCTTCATCTGCCAATTTTTGGAGTGCTTTGGTATTGACTGATTCTATCTCAATGGTAATCAAGTCATGTTTTTTCCCAAAATTATAGACCGTATCAAAATCCAACAAATCGCCTACCTCAAACTCGGTAGCTAACTTTTGGCAAGGTGCCTCTGGATTAGGATCTAAAATAGCCACATCTATATTAAAATCAATGGCAGAACGAATTAGCATACGGCCTAGTTGACCACCTCCGAGAACAGCTACTTTTTTCAATTTTATTGTTGTTTTTAGTTCATCTAAATTCGAAAAAATAAAACAAAGCACAAAAGTAAAAAGACTATCCTTTTTGGAAGGATAGTCTTTGCTATTTTCATATTAAGCTTTTGTAAACTTTTAGGTAGTTTAATCTTCTACCAATGCTTTTTTCTGTGGTTTGTGTCTAATAGACCAGTTTATTTGCAAGTTGTTGATATCTGTCAAATCCTGACTAACACCAAGTATGCGGTATAAAGCACCTCTCTGGACCAACAACATCCAAACTTCCTTGATTGGCATACCAAATTCTCTGTGTTTGATCTCACAAACAACAGTAGCTAAGTTGGGTTCCTTTTGGTAAGAAACTGTTTCCATATCAGGTACCAACTCCCAGTTTTGTGCAGTTCCCTGCTGATAAATTGCATGTCCTGGCCAGCCTTTGTAACCACTCAAATTATCTTGATACCCTTCAGGTATCCATAAGTTTTGAAATAGTTTTTCGCTTTTCTCTACCAAAGCTTCATTGAGCTGAGCAAATAAATGCTCCATTACATCGCCCTTAGGTTCATCTATTGGCAGTTCTTCTATAGCTTCTTTATCGTCCTTATAGTTTCGATAGAGCTCTTGTACTTCTTCTATTTTTTCGCTGACTCCTAAAAAGAAAAATTGCATCTTAAGGTCGTCAAACATTAGTAAGGCATACAAAGTTGCCATTGGATCATCTTCCCCTCGTTGTTGAGGATGACAAGCTACAATACAAGCCATTGGCTCTTCAAATAGTTGAGCAGTCTCAAAATCTGCTTTCAAAGTCCAGTTTCCTTGCAATGCTTGTCGGAATATAGTTGTTCCTGCTGCACCTTTTTCGCCACTTAGGTTGTTGGAATACCCTTGCGCTGTCCATAAATCGCTAAAAGCTTGCTCATTGCTCAGCTTTAGAGATTCACTAAAAAGGTAAAAAGCCTTTTTTAATGCATTTTCTAACATAGTTTCAGTTTATTTTGTTTTGAATAGTCTTTGAATGAAAATACAACTTTTTGATCAAAATTGCTACTGATTAGCAGTGTATTACCAAGTTAAACCCAAAGTTTCTGAATCCCAATTACCAAAAACTTGACGCAAAAGCACAATTTGGCCAATATGATAGGAAATATGTGCAGCCATTATCCTCAAATGCTCCCACTCTTCAAAACCTTCTAATTCCATTGCCAGTTGCTTGGCTTTAGCTACACTATCCATAAATATAGCGTATTCTAAATCTAACGCATCTTGGTTGGCTGGAGCAGTTTCAAAAGCCCAAGATTCTTGAGCTTTTTGGGGCATTTTAGGCCCATTACCTTCTAAGGATTCTACCACAAAATTTTGCCAATAGTTGATATGTTTTATAAGCTGCCAAATGGTATTGGGATAGCCTTCCAGCTGTTTTCCTGCTATTTCGGGGGTTATTCCTACTAAGGCATTAAAAGCATTAGCATGTGCTCCTTTGTTACTAATCAGATTCAATAAAAAATGTTGGTATTGCTCTTTGGATAAAATGTCCATTTAGATTGTTTTTCTATAGTTGATTTAGTAAAAAATACTTCGTGATAGATTATAGTTGCCAAGATAAAATGACAACTAACCCCATAGTACAAGCTATTAAGGCTATTAAAATAGAAATCCACAGCAGATACTCTCCTTTCCAAAAAAGATTTGGAGCTACACTCAATAGTTTTAAGTTTTCAATATACCCCATACTATTTAAAAGCCCAAACCCCAAAGATCCACTTGCTATTAGACCTACCCATTTGCCCAGTATTTCATAACGATTTCCAAAAATCATTAGGGCTCCTATACATCCAAAAAACGAAATTATAGCAATAGCCATAATAATCATCCTCGAAAACTTTTGCTTTGGGAATGCTTCCTTCAACAACTTTATTTCATCTTCATTTTCTTCTTGAAAAAAATTCTCGTCTAATGTATTCATCTTTTTATAGTATAAAATAGTCTGTGTAGTTGTTAAACAGATTAGCTTAATGCAATCGATAGTACTATAAGGAATATTAATCCTGCAAATAATAAAATTGCAACTACCTTTGGAGCAACCCAAAACCGTTGTAATGCTCGCAAAGCATTTGATAAATCCTCTATATTGCTAGATTGCTCATAACGAGTCCAATATCTAGCGCTCAAAATTAGTTGACTAAACCCTATACATAAAAACAAAGCGAATCCATATCCTAGACTGCCTTCTATCATGATTTCAAACATGGGTTTCCCCATAGTTTCTAGCTGCACCAAATAATAATTGTATTGAACCAATAGCACCAAAAATAGTATAAATAGTCCTATCCCTAAACCTAGCCATCCAACAAGTTGCATTGCTCTTATAGATTTTTCCTTATAATTTTGCTCCATTAGATTATATCTATTATAAACTTGTTGTCAATAAAAATGGCCACCCTTACCAAAGAGTGACCACCTAATATACTAATTATTCTTATCTATCAAGGCATAATACAACCATATCTACGTGGAAAAGGAATGGTCTCATGTAAGTGATGTAATCCACATACACAAGGAACAAAACGCTCTACACCTAGGTCAAACCTAGAACGAGGTACAGCCCCAAAACAACTTAAAATAAATCCTCCTCCTTCAATTATCCTTAGTTCATATCCCAAACTTGAGTCCCCGCACCACTCCAAATACCAAAGCTTGCATCGGATTTTAAGGGGATGGTTGAATTGCCAAACAATTGTTGAGTGAGGCATTGGGTATAGGCTAAGGTATCCTTATCATTAGAAAGCATTAAGGTGGGGCAACCTGTATCAATAAAAGCTAGGTAGACCGCCTCAGCAATCATTCGACGGTCATGTTTAGAAATAATGGTATAGAGGTAATGAATCGCATTCAACATTTGTTGTTGAAGAGTAGTTAGTTTTTCTAGTTCAATTGTATCTGCTAGGTAGTGTTGCACTAAAATTTTGAAGCGCTCAAAACTTCTGGCAAAACGTTCTGGATCACGAAGCTCCAATTGACTTTGGAAGTGCTCTGGAGCCACACTATACAAAGGCACCATTTCTTCAATGCTCCGTTGCAGCATTTTTTCCCATTCGCCATGTAATTTATTGAACCGTTGATGTCCTCGATCAATTGCCTGTTGGTCGTGCTTTAGGTTTGGGTAAATAGGTAAGAGTACATTGAGGTGATAGGGTATATTAGCCTTGGCATGAGTTAGTTTTTTGCTCAACAACTGTTTATTCCACTGAGTGGGAAAGGAAGTTTGATCTGGAGAAAGCAGGGAAGCCATTAAATTAGCAGCAAGCATCTCTTCATAAGCAATTATCGTTTCCAAAAAACTTAAATAGGCTGTTTTATGCTTATGTTTATAAGCATAAAAATCAAATACCTGAATATTGGTAGTAGGAAGCCGAGCTAAAGTATTTTGGGATTTGGGTAAGGTGAATTTTCCACCATTTTGGGCCTGCCATTCTACTTCTTGTTGTACTGCTGTAGAAATATAAGTATTGTCTTTGGGCAGTATTTCAAGTACCTTAGCTTTGACCTCCGGATCGTGTTCGGTATTGAGTAGTTGGTGCAATACATTGGTATCCAAAAAAACAATTGGATACTGAGGAATGATGTCAAGTAGGTCTGTCCACATAAAATTGAAGGAAGTTTATAATTTGTCAAAACAATCCGAACAGGCTATATATATAAGCCAATAGACGGGCTAAAAATAGGCTGATGAACACCTAATTTTTTGCCAATAAAAATGGCCACTCTTACTAAAGAGTGGCCAGCTAATATACTAATTTTCTTTTATCTATTAAGGCATGATACGTCCATATCTACGAGGGAAAGGAATAGTCTCACGCAAGTGATGCAATCCACATACCCAACGTACCAAACGCTCCAATCCTAAGCCAAATCCAGAATGCGGTACAGCTCCAAAACGACGTAAATCTAAATACCATTCAAAATCAGCTTGATCTAATTCGTGATCTTTGATTTTTTGGATTAAAATATTGATGTCTGTTTCACGCTCAGAACCTCCAATTACCTCACCATAACCTTCTGGTGCCAAAAGGTCAACTCCTTTTACATGGTCAGGATCACCATCTACTTCTTTCATGTAGAAAGCTTTGATCTTAGTTGGCCAGTTGTAAACCATCACAGGTGCATCAAAAACACGTGTCAATACTGTTTCGTCCGAACCACCTAAATCTTCTCCATCTTTAAAGTTTTTGGCAGAATCTATCCATTGTGGGAT
>JAAEPD010000351.1 GCA_024222455.1 Aureispira sp. | reverse complement strand
GTTGGAAAAACTAAAGTTTGTCCATCAACTTAATCATTTTGCAATGAAGTCTAAAATTTACCTTGCTGCTAATAAAGCAGCTTTCAATGAACTTAATACATTAAAAATGGCTAATCCATCTTTTGCGTAACATCAGTTACTTAATTTTTTAGCAATAAAAGATTTTTTTCTTGCCATTGGAGAGAGTATTAGTATGCTTATTAGCAGTGCAGTAGTTGCTGTATTAGGAACTTTAGTCATTATTCCTGCGACAATGGTTGTTGTGCAATTTGACTTTAATCCTATTCGGATAATGACCTATATTTATCTTGTGGTTTACGCTATTTATCCTAAATTTGAGGTAGTTCCTCCAAAACCTTAACTATGAGAGTTCTTATTCTTCTACTATTCCTAATTAATTACTGTGCTGCTCAATCTTCCAAAGGACCTCAAGAATATAATCTACTAGCCAAACAGGCTGCTCAGGACAAAAATTATACAGAAGCAATACGATTTTTCAAAAAAGAAAAATCACTCTACCCCAAACAAAAGGCAAATTTAGATTTAGCCAAATGTAGTTACAATTTAGCTGTCCTCTATCGCACTACAGCTCAATATCCCAAGGCTATAACAGAGAGTAATCAAACTATTAAATACTACCAAAAACTCTATGGCCCTACACACAAAGAAACCTTAGATGCACATATTCTACACATCAAAAATTTATATAAAAATTTCCAACTCAAAGACAGCCATCAAGAGATTCAGCATGCCCTTCAAATCTTTAGGGACAGCTTGGCGCATTACCCTAAGGAAAAACATACGCTTCAAATTTTAGATGCTAATGTATTGATAGAACAAGGGCAATACAAGGAAGCAGAACAGCTACTTCAAAAAACGCTCAAAACCTCTTCTGACAAAAATACATTGGCTTCTATCTATAATAATCTAGGGGCACTCAAAGAATACCAACAACTTGACCAGCAAGCCTTTCAACACTATCTTCAGGTACTTAAACTCAAGCAGGAAGTCTATCCTAAAAATCATCCCGAACTGGCTATTATCTATCATAACTTAGGTATTGTTAGATTCAAGTTAGAAGACTTTGAACAAGCTCAAGAATGGTTTGAACAGAGTTATGCTATCAATAGTAAACATTATGGGCTCAAGCATGACCAAACAGCACAAGATTTGAACAGTTTGGGGAGTATTTATTATGAACAAAATCAACTTGACAAGGCTAAAGATTATTTCTTGCAAGCTGCCAGTATCTATACTGATATATGGAAAAAAAACACAACTAAACTAAGCATTCCTTATCAAAAACTAGCTCAAATAGCAACGCTAAGAGGCAACTACAATCAAGCAATAGATTATTATAAGCAAACACTTATTCTATATCAAAAATATTATAAAGCAGATCATCCAGATATTCTAAAAATCTATATTAGCATAGGGGAAATACAACAGGCTCAAGGTGACTACCAAACTGCTACAGCAGGTTATCTACAAGCTTTAAAAATCATTAAGTCTTATTCTTTTTGGACACTAAAAATAAGTGAGCAGCTTTTATTTTGCCTATTGGAGCAGCAAGCTTATAAAGACGCTTATAAACTGCTTCCTAATGTGCTCCATCAAATTCAAATATTAAATCAAAAATGGAAACAGGATGTAGATCAGCAACAGTTTTCAGCACTAATTGCTAGTATTAATGAGTATGGATTATTTAGTTGTTGGCAACTCTACCAACAAACACAGAAAACAGAATACCTACAACAAGCTTTGGAGCTAATAGAATGCAACAAAGCCCTTAGTCTTACAAAGGTTTGGCAAGACCGACAATGGAGCCAACAGTTAGGTGTAGATGAGCAAATAATTCAATCTTCTCATCAGTTAGCCATACAAATCAACCATTGGGAGCAAGAGTGGAGCAATGCTATACAAAAAAAAGATAGTAGCTATAGGAGTTATTGCAATCAGTTATTGCTTGAGCTGCAACAAGAATTAGATAGCCTTCAGCAACTTCCAGAACTTCCCAAATGGCAAAAAACAGCCACATTAAATCTAGAAAGATTTAAACAACCTTTATCTAAGGAGCATACCATTCTTAATTACTTTTATGGGCAAAAGAACATTTATTGTTTGAGCTTGACTACAGATTCTACAAAACTTACTAAAATTCAGATTGATACTAACTTTCAAAAGCTATTTAAGCACTATTTAAACAGCCTACAAGATCTAAACTTGGCTAAAGAAAATATATCCTTAGCTGCCCAAAAATATCAAAAACAGAGCTTTGATTTATACAACAAACTAGTATTACCTTGTCTAAGTTCACAAGCTATTCAACAGATATCTATAAGCCCTGATGGCCCCTTATATTATATCCCATTTGGAGCGTTAACCAACCAATGGATTGAGGATGTAAAAGGATTTCATCAACTCCCCTATTGCATACAGGACTATGCAGTTGCTTATATACATTCTCTACAATTATGGGATTGGCAAAGTCAACATAAAGTATCTCCTCACAGCTCAATGTTAGGGTTAGCTCCGCTAGATTATCAAATTCAACTAGATTCGGTTCTAGTACCTTTGCCTAAACTTCCTGCAACTCAAAAAGAACTCGACCACCTTCAAGATCATTTTGCGGGGCATTTCGCACAAAATCTTCCCAATATCAATACAGCACTAGCTCAACACAGTATTTTGCACTTGGCTACTCATGCTTGGGCCGATCATCAAAAACCACTAAATGCCTATTTGGCTGTTGGAAACCAACAAATTTTATACACACATCAACTTGCACAACTCCCACTCAAAGCAGATTTGGTAGTATTGAGTGCTTGCGAAACAGGTTTAGGTAGAATACAAGAAGGAGAAGGGGTACTAAGTATTGCTAGAGGCTTTATCTATGCAGGAGTACCAAGTATTGCTCTAACACTTTGGACCGTAAATGATCAAAGTAGTTATGAACTAACTGTCCAGTTTTATGAGGCACTATGTCAGTCCCAAAATAAGGCTCAGGCTATTCAAATGGCTCAACAAAATTATATTTCTGACCATAGTGCATTCCGATCGCATCCTTTCTTTTGGGCAGCCTATCAAGTTTGGGGCGATATACAACCACTAAATATTTCTGCTAAATCTAATTACCCCAAATCTTGGTTAATTTATGCTTCATTAAGCATAGTAAGTTTGGGTCTGATAGGAAGATGGCAATACAAAAAAAGGACATAAGGCCCTAAATTTCTTCTATAGATTTAGAAATGTTTATTGTTTTAATGCTGAATTTTGAATTAACTTCCGTAAATATCCATTTCCAACAGCACTCACATAAAACTATTTTTCAACCACTTAGAAGCACATACTCCCTTTTACGTTTATTCAACATTCATACATTAAAAATTAGGGCAAGGTTTGCAATATGATTTTAATCATTTTGCTTCCCTGCCCTAGCACTACACACACACCATGAATAGATAGTTATTCAGAATTTTCATTATTAACTTTAATAGCCTTATTCTGGCTTAATAAACTCATAGGTTATATTGCCTAATATACTAGGCTTCGTAATTTTCAGATAGGTGTTTGAAAAGTTTAGTATATCATACTCTCCCAACATAGCACTACCTGTTATGCTAAGAATAACGTCATCTTCCTTAAATTCATAAGTGAAATTTTCTGTTTTATTATCATCAGCATCAAAGGCATCGCCTTGACAAGGAGGACTATCACAATCTGAAAAGGTGATTGTAGAACCATCTCCATCTGATACGATTGCTAAAACTTCTACTGATTTCAAAGACCATTTTCCATCTATTTTTTCATAAGGCGTTTTGGGTGCCTCTGTCAATGAACAAGAAACACAGACCCATAAAAGGCTAAACACTAAGGTTTTACTAAGAAAATTTTTAT
>JAAEPD010000350.1 GCA_024222455.1 Aureispira sp. | reverse complement strand
GTTGGAAAAACTAAAGTTTGTCCATCAACTTAATCATTTTGCAATGAAGTCTAAAATTTACCTTGCTGCTAATAAAGCAGCTTTCAATGAACTTAATACATTAAAAATGGCTAATCCATCTTTTGCGTAACATCAGTTATAAGAATTGGTCACTGTACTTTCGTTCACGTAAGGAGTATTAAGATTATTCCTTCTTCCCTCTTCCTCTGTATACAAAATCACATTTCCACTTCCTTGATAGGCTATATAGTTATTGCCTTTTTTACCTTTCTTACCATAATCTGGCTGAAAATCAACATAGATAGGAGCCATTAATGGGCGATCATTGTTCTGATTAGGATTACTAGTGGATAAAACTAATTTTACATCTTTCCAATCGTAACCAGTGCTTTGACGTACTGATGCTTTATAAACCAACTCTAAAGGTTTGCCAATACCATCTGAACGAAGATCATACATAGGAGACCAACTTGCTCCTATAACTACATAAGAGATTTCAATATCAGTAGAAGTAGATGAAGAGGCTTGCAATTGCAACACCACTTCACCAGAGGCTTTTTGTTTGGCACCATTTAGATAATTTAATTGATTGCGTAGGTGTCCTAACTCTGTATTCAAATCTTGTTTAGTATAGGTATACTCTAGATTTTTGAAATCAATTTCCAAGATTTTTTTCTCCTTAAAAGTCATTAATTGATCCATATCTTCTATCGTAAAGCCTTGTTTTTCGGCACTACCCAATGGATTATGCCCCATCAATATAGCTCGTTTAGCTGCCAACGCAGTTATCTGAATATTAAGTTTATCTAGCTTTCGCCTAACAATGAGCATCGAATCTTGGATTACTTTGTAACGCTCCGATCTTTTGGATTGTTCTAGATAGTTTATTCTAGGCACTGCCGAAATCAGTTCTACTTTAGAATTGACTATTTTGACCTGAATACTATTGGTCATTAGGCCACTCGTTAATTTTTCTAATACTATTTCACTTTTTCCGGCAGGAACTGTGACTTTGGCTGTTCTAAGAATTTTTGCATTGTTTCTATATACAACAACTTTTTTTATAGTTGAGGCTGTTTTTATCTCGTCGGTAGCCCATGCAGCTTGTTGCAGGACTAAGAGCGCTATTATTACTAAGTATTTATGCATTGGTATGAATCGTTTAAATAATTAATGAAGATACTCATAAGATGCATAAAGACAGTGGTAGTGGTGGGCGCTTAGATTAGAAAACTCAAAAAAGTTCCTGAAGCGAGATTTTATTCAAAAAATTACTTTTTTTCTTACATGACAAATCGCAGCCAACATTAACTTTTTGTGATAGAATGGAAGCTAATCAACTCTAAGCCAATACTACTAATATAGAATCAGCCTAGAGCGAATACTAATTTTTAGTCAAAACTAGTTTTTTTTGTTCTATTTGCTTCCTTATGTTTGTCTTGACGAAAAAGAACAATATTTTTTGGTCAATTGGGTGAATGTTGTCAAAATTTGGTTTGAAGGATTATTCCTTCAAGCCTTTTTTTTTAGAATAATGATTTTTCTACAAAAGAAAAAAGCTAGACTACCCTTAGGCAATCTAGCTTTAACTATCCTATATTCTAGTAACTAGCTACTATAACTGAGCTAATAACTCTTTCTTTTTAGTTTCAAATTCTTCATCAGAAAGAATTCCCATTGATTTTAATTCGCCTAGCTCTTTTAAGGTACTCATTACCTCTGAACGGCTCATTTTTTCGCTTCCACCACCTTGGTTTTGTTGTTGATTTTGAGGTGGTTGCTGTTGGAAATTTTGCTGCTGGTTTTGCTGTTGCATCATTTGTTGCATCATCATTTGCTGCATCATCATCTGGTTTTGAGAATTTTGGAAGTTCTCATAATTACCTTTTTCTGCAGCAGTTTTGAGCACATCCATTTCATTGAAACGTGCCAACTTATCAATTCCTTTATCACCAACACTAGTATCTTTGATACGTTGCTCATCTTCTGGAGAAAATGAAGTACTAGAGATCTGGAATTTAGTCAATTCGATTCCGAATGGATCTAATTCTGCTTGTAATAAAGGTCTGATTTTTTCGCCTAATGCACTATAGTTAGAATATACATCTGTTGCAGAAGCACCAGATTTTTGTAAAGCTTCAGCAAATTTAGGTGAAATCAAGCCTCTTAGGTCATCTTGTAACTCATCTATATACATAGTACTTTTGGTACCTGCATACTGACGGAAAAATGTTTTAGGATCTTTGATTCGAATAAAGTATACACCAAATGCTCTCAATCCTACTTTACCTGCATTTTCATCTGTAATAAAGATGGAGTTAGGAGTTCCCCATTTTAAATTAGAAAACTGGCGAGTGCTTACAAAGTAAACATCTGCTTTGAAAGGAGAGTTAAAACCATGCTTCCATGATTTCAAGGTAGTTAAAATCGGCATGTTTTCCGTTTTCAACTCATGTCGACCTGCTGGATAAACATCTGCGATTTGGCCTTCATTCAAAAATATAGCAGCTTGAGATTCTCGTACTGTTAGCTGTGCTCCGTATTTAATATTAGAGTCTTTATCAGGGAATTTTGAAAGAACAACGTCATTACTTTCTTCTTTCCACTCGATTACCTCGAGTAATTCATTTTTAAAAAAACCGAACATGGTTGTCTTGCTTTTAGAGGTTATTGAAATTGAGTTTATTGTGTCCGTGTTGTTTGCACTTCTTCTTATTAAGCAAAGAATTTAGGGCCAAAATAGTTCCACTAACCTCCTGTTGCTCTTTTTAGGTTTTCCATTTGAGTATCCCAAAATTGTGTTTCTTCTTCTAATTCATCCTCATCAGAAAAAGCAGTAAGTTCCAAGATAGTTTCTCCAGTTACAGGAGATTTACCTAGCTTAAATTCAAGATATTCATCTCCATATTCTTCCCACTGAAGGCGTACACGCTCAGCCTCTATATCATCTATCAAAAGTGCCTCTTCTTCAGAACCATCCCACTCAAAAGTATAGCGGTCATCTACAAGATTACAATCTTCACAAAACCATCTAGTTAAGCAATCAGGAGTTGTTAAAAAGTTATGTATTATAGTTGGGGAAGCTCTAAATAGATATTCCAACTGAAACGAAATCCTCTTCATGCAATCTTATATTTTATAAAGTTTATTATAAATAATAGTTCACTATGTTTCAAAAACATTAACTATTCTAAAAATAGTAACAAACTAATATCTTCTGATCCCCTACAATAAATAATAAAAAAGTCAGTTTTGCAAATCAATCTATAAATATTTTAGTTATGTACTCTTGTATGCAAAATTATTTATGGCAATTTAGGGTTATTGCCCTTTATTCTTTTTGGTGTTCAAACAGCCATTTTAGCAATTCAGTTTCTTTGAATGCTGGAATCCAACTTCCATGCTTTACGCCTTTATACTCTGTATATTTCATGGATTGACCTCCTGCTTTTTTTATGGCTGCAACCATAGTTCTAGAACATTCTACAGGCACTACATTATCTCGTTCTCCATGAAAAATCCACAAAGGCATTTTTTTTAATAAAGGAGCTTTTGTCACATCGCCTCCACCACAAATAGGTATTGCCGCAGCAAATCTCTCAGGATATCGAGTCACTAAATCCCATGTACCAAAACCGCCCATAGATAAGCCCATAACATAAATACGTGTAGGATCTATATTATAATTATCCTCTAATTGTTCTAATAAGGCGATTACGGCTTGCATTGGAGCTGTAGGTTTAGCCTTTTGGGTATGTTCTTTTTGAGTCCAATCTGTATCAGCCCATTTTATTTCTTTTGCACACTGAGGCACAACTACATAAGCTGGATATTTTTCTCTATTCGCCTTACTATTTATCATTGGAGTAACATGTAACAAGGTATTCTCATTATCATCACCTCGCTCCCCTGCTCCATGCAAAAATATCACTAAAGGATATTTTTCGTTCTTATCCATGTTTAAAGGTTGCATCAATCGATAAGGTAAGTTATATCCATTATGCTCTATTTTGTGTTGCTCAAACTCAGGATACTTAGTATCATCTTGTGGTATCGAAACATTGCACAAGGTCAATAACGTTGATATAATAATTGGTCCAAACATATTACAATTGATAATTAATAGTTTATAATTGATAGTTCACTGTTAAGATCTCTATTTCTTTTTGGCCTTCTTCGCTTTTTTTGCCTGTTCCTTATCATAGTCATCAAATAAGACCTTTCGACCATATTTGCTACAAATAGGACATTCATGGGGGTTGTGCCCACGTGCAGGACAGTATTCCCTTCCAAAATATATAATTTGCAAATGCAACTTGTTCCATTTTTCTTCAGGAAACAACCTTTTCAAATCTTTTTCAGATTGCACTACATTCTTACCATTAGTTAGTTTCCAACGCCATGCCAATCTATGGATATGTGTATCTACAGGAAAAGCAGGCACCCCAAATGCTTGCGACATAACAACAGAAGCTGTCTTGTGTCCCACTCCTGGCAACTCTTCTAATGCTTCAAAATCCTGAGGAACTATACCATTATGTTTATCGATCAAAATCTGAGAAAGCTCATGAATGGCCTTAGATTTTCGGGGGGAAAGCCCACAAGGTCGAATAATACTTTTGATATCATCGACCTTTAGCTTAACCATTTCTTCAGGAGTGTCTGCCTTTTTGAACAAATGAGGTGTAACTGTATTCACCCTTGCATCTGTACATTGAGCAGACAACAATACTGCTATCAATAAGGTATAAGAATCTTTATGTTCAAGAGGAATAGGCGTTTCTGGATACAACTCCTCTAATTTGTCTGCGATATCGTTTACAATCTCTTTTTTAGTTAATTTTCCCATATTGTATATCTAAATAATCTTTTGTTGTTTAGGTCTGCTTAAACCAGTATTCTCAAGCAGTAGAAAACCTGCTGTTATCTAACATACAATAGAGTTTCTAGTTTTCAAATTTTATCACCTAAATTTTGAGCTATTTTGGAGTAATTTTCATTCTAAAATCTTTTGGGCGCAGTGTAATGTTATCTGCCAACTCGAACTGATAATCTTTTAGCATTTCTAAATCAAAATTTATCAAGATCATAGCCATAGCTAAGGAAGCCTCCATCAGTGCAAAATGTTGCCCAATGCATACTCGATCTGCCCAACCAAAAGATAGAAATGCACTTTTGGGTCGTTTAGCAATCTTGGAAGGAGCAAAATTGTCTGGGTCAAATTGATTGGCATTCTCTCCCCATATTTTTTTGTCTCTATTGATATAATAACTTAGAACATGTTTAAAAATTAAAGCAAGTAAAGTTTAAAAACGGTTTAATAAAATTTGGCAATTAGCCCAAAGAATCCAAGCTTCC